>NZ_JASCPQ010000019.1:0-62279 GCF_029959305.1 Pseudomonas sp. PS01297 | reverse complement strand
CGCAATACCTGCTGGATCGCGCCAACGCTTGAAGCTGACAATCGATGGTTGCGCCGCCTGATGGCGGCGCAACCCCGATTCAGGAACCGCAATGACCTCAGAACCCGATACAGAGCTGACCAAGGTCGACTTTTATATCCTGCCCAGCGCCGAACCTTCAGCGCGGCTGGACTTTGCCTGCAAACTCACTGAAAAAGCCTGGCGCCTTGGCCACCGGGTGTACCTGCATTGCAGCGATGCCGCTCAACGCCAGGACCTTGACGAGCGTCTGTGGCGCTTCAAGGGCGAAAGCTTCGTGCCCCACAGCAACACCGAAGACCAACCCGACGGCACAATTGTCATGGGCCTCACCGAAGCCCCCGCCAGCCATCAGGATTTATTGATCAACCTGGACCTCAAAGTCCCTGAATTCTTTAAACGTTTCGCCCGCGTCGCTGAA
The DNA here is from genome assembly GCF_029959305.1 of Pseudomonas sp. PS01297. Taxonomy (NCBI): domain Bacteria; kingdom Pseudomonadati; phylum Pseudomonadota; class Gammaproteobacteria; order Pseudomonadales; family Pseudomonadaceae; genus Pseudomonas; species Pseudomonas sp. PS01297. The sequence goes on along the minus strand of NZ_JASCPQ010000019.1, from coordinate 61,840 downwards.
GTCGTGGTCGAAGACCCCGCAGTTCGCCTGGCGGCACGGGAGAGTTTTCGCTTCTACCGTGAACACGGCTATCCTCTGCAAGACCACAAGCTACAACGACTCTGAGCACACGATGGACACCTCCAATTCGCCGAAAAAAGCTGCACACCTGCTCGACGATCTTGAATCCATTCGCCAGTTGCTGGGCGATGACGGCCTGCAACCGCCGCTGCTGACTGAAATGGTCGGCCATGGCGGCGAGCAAATACCGTTGCTGTCGGATGTCATCGACGACACGGTCGCCCCCGAGCCAGATCCGGAGCCTGAGTCGGCGCAAATACCGTTGGTCGGCATCGCTGAAGCCCCCAAGGCAGAAAAAGCCCCGGACGCACTGCTCGTACACTTGGACAAAGAACTGCGCACGGCGGCGCAGGCGATCATGCACGACGTCATCAACGACTTCGCCCCGCACATCGAAACCGAAATCAAACGCCGCCTCGATGCGCACATGGAGCGCTTGCTGGCGCAGCATCAGAACTGACGGCAGGCTGCTCGGACCTTACGAAAACCTTGTAGCCGCTGCCGAAGAATGAGGCTGCGATGGGTTGCGCAGCGACCCCGCACAGCGGTCCTGCGGCCCACATCGCAGCCTCGTCCCTCGGCAGCGGCTACACGATCTGCTAACGACAGCTCGCTCCTGCGGGGTTTGATCTCGCCCTCAGCGTCCCGCCCCGCTATACTTGCCGGCTTTCCTGAATTAATGCCAATAGGGTCCCGCCGCGCATGGATAAGACCTACCAGCCGCACGCCATTGAAACTTCCTGGTACAAAACCTGGGAAGAAGAGAATTATTTTGCCCCGCAAGGCGCGGGCGACCCGTACACCATCATGATCCCGCCGCCGAACGTCACCGGCAGCCTGCACATGGGTCACGGTTTTAACAACGCGATCATGGACGCCCTGATCCGTTTCCGCCGCATGCAAGGTCGCAACACCTTGTGGCAACCGGGTACCGACCACGCGGGTATCGCAACTCAGATGCTGGTTGAGCGTCAGATCGAAGCACAAGGTCTGAACCGCCACGACCTGGGCCGCGAGAAGTTCCTGGAAAAAGTCTGGGAATGGAAAGATCAATCCGGTGGCAACATCAGCCGTCAGATCCGTCGCCTGGGCTCGTCCGTAGACTGGAGCCGCGAGCGCTTCACCATGGACGACGGCCTGTCAGAAGCGGTGAAAGAAGCCTTTGTACGCCTGCACGAAGACGGCCTGATCTATCGCGGCAAGCGCCTGGTTAACTGGGACACCAAGCTGCACACGGCGATCTCCGACCTTGAAGTGGAAAACCACGACGAGAAGGGTTTCCTGTGGAACCTGCGCTACCCGCTGGCTGACGGCGCCAAGACCGCAGAAGGCCTGGACTACCTGGTCGTCGCCACCACCCGCCCGGAAACCATGCTTGGTGACTCGGCTGTAGCGGTAAACCCGGAAGACGAACGCTATAAAGCCCTGATCGGTAAGTTCGTTGAGCTGCCACTCGTTGGCCGCCGCATCCCGATCATCGCCGACGACTACTGCGATCCGGAGTTCGGCACCGGCTGCGTGAAAATCACCCCGGCCCACGATTTCAACGACTATGAAGTCGGCAAGCGCCACAACCTGCCGCTGCTGAACATCTTCGACAAAAACGCAGCCGTTCTGCCTGCCGTTCAGGTGTTCAACCTCGACGGCACGCTGAACGACTCCATCGACGGCACCCTGCCAGCCAAATACGCTGGCCTGGACCGTTTCGAGGCGCGCAAGCAAATCGTTGCCGACTTCGACGAAGCCGGCCTGCTGGTCAGCATCGACGATCACGCCCTGAAAGTGCCAAAAGGCGACCGTTCGGGCACTGTTATCGAACCGTGGCTGACCGACCAGTGGTACGTATCGACCAAGCCATTGGCAGAACCTGCCATCGCCGCCGTTGAAGACGGACGCATTGCGTTCGTGCCTAAACAGTACGAAAACATGTACTTCTCGTGGATGCGTGACATCCAGGACTGGTGCATCAGCCGTCAGCTGTGGTGGGGCCACCGGATTCCGGCCTGGTACGACGAGTCGGGCAAAGTCTACGTAGGCCGCGACGAAGCCGAAGTGCGTGCCAAGCACAATCTCGGCCCGGACGTTGCGCTGCAACAGGACAACGACGTACTCGACACCTGGTTCAGTTCGGGCCTGTGGACGTTCTCCACCTTGGGCTGGCCTGAGCAGACCGATTTCCTGAAAACCTTCCACCCGACTGACGTGCTGGTCACCGGCTTCGACATCATTTTCTTCTGGGTTGCCCGGATGATCATGCTCACCATGCACTTGGTGAAGAACGAAGACGGCACCCCGCAGGTTCCGTTCAAGACCGTGTATGTACATGGCCTGGTCCGTGACGGTCAGGGCCAGAAGATGTCCAAGTCCAAAGGCAACGTCCTGGACCCGCTGGACATCATCGACGGCATCGCCCTCGAAGACCTGGTGGCCAAGCGCACCACCGGCCTGATGCAGCCAAAACTGCTGAAGAAGATCGAGAAGCAGACCCGTGACGAGTTCGCTGACGGCATCGCCAGCTACGGCACCGACGCCCTGCGCTTCACGTTCTGCTCGCTGGCCTCTACCGGCCGCGACATCAAGTTCGACATGGGCCGCGTTGAAGGCTATCGCAACTTCTGCAACAAGGTCTGGAACGCCGCACGTTACGTGCTGGACAAGGGCGAAGACTGCGGCCAGAACGGCGAAGCCTACGAACTGTCGCTGGCTGACCGCTGGATCATCTCGCAGTTACAGCGCACCGAAGCCGAAGTGACCCGTCACCTCGACCAGTTCCGTTTCGACCTGGCCGCTCAAGCCTTGTACGAGTTCATCTGGAACCAGTATTGCGACTGGTACCTGGAACTCTCCAAGCCTGTGCTGTGGGACGAAAACGCCCCGGTTGAGCGTCAGCGCGGCACTCGCCGTACGCTGGTTCGGGTTCTGGAAGTGGCCTTGCGCCTGGCGCACCCGTTCATGCCGTTCATCACCGAAGAAATCTGGCAGCGCATCGCGCCGCTGGCGGGCGCGCAAGGCAAAACCATCATGCTGCAACCTTGGCCAGTGGCCAACGAAGCACGCATCGACCAGGCTGCCGAAGACGACATCGAATGGCTCAAGGGCTTGATGCTCGGCACGCGTAACATCCGTGGCGAAATGAACATCGGCCCGGGCAAACCGCTGCAGCTGTACCTGAAAAACGTCAGCAGTGAAGACCAGCGCCGTTTGACCGAGAACGACGCCTTGCTGAAAAAGCTGGCTAAACTCGAATCGATCACCGTGTTGCAAGACGGTGCCGAAGCGCCTCTGTCTGCCACCGCGTTAGTGGGCGAGATGGAAGTGCTGGTGCCGATGGCCGGCCTGATCGACAAAGATGCCGAGCTGGCGCGCCTGGACAAAGAAATCCAGCGCTTGCACGGCGAAGTGGCCCGCGTTGGCGGAAAACTGTCGAATGCGGCCTTCGTTGACAAGGCTCCGGCCGAAGTCATTGACAAGGAACGCGCCAAATTGGCCGAGGCTGAACAAGCCTTGAGCAAGTTGGCGGACCAGCACGCGCGGATTTCCAGCCTGTAACAGCGCTGCGCACCTGATCGCGGGCAAGGACGCTCCCGCAGGGTTAACCCCTGCCGGGGCGGCCTTGCCCGCGATTGCTTTTGTGGAACCCATTGAACATGACCACCCCACGCACCTCCAAAGCCACACGCCACAAGCCCAAGGCTACGGGTGAAAGCAAACCGGCTGCACCTCGGGTGAAGCCCAGCCTGCACCCGCGTAACCGCCACCAGGGCCACTACGACTTTGCGCAACTGATCAAGATTTGCCCGGAGCTGGGCGCGTTTGTGATCATCAACCCGTACGGCAAAGAGAGCATCGACTTCGCCAACCCCAGCGCAGTGCGGGTGTTCAACCGTGCGTTGCTCAAGTCGTTCTACGGCATTGCCCACTGGGACATTCCGGCTGACTACCTGTGCCCTCCGGTGCCGGGCCGCGCCGATTACGTGCACTTTCTCGCGGACTTGCTGGCCAGCGTCAACGATGGCCAGATACCGCAGGGCGCCAATGTGCGCGTGCTGGACGTCGGCACCGGCGCCAACTGCGTCTACCCGCTGATCGGCCACTGCGAATACCGCTGGCAGTTCCTCGGCACCGACGTTGATGCCACGGCGGTCAAGACCGCCAAGGCGATTGTGCAGTCCAACAGCCTGAACAAAGCCATCAGCCTGCGCCTGCAGCCAGATCCGCAGAAGATCCTGCTGGACATCCTGGACAGCAACGAGCGTTTCGACCTGACCATGTGCAACCCGCCGTTCCACGCCTCGCTGGACGAAGCCACGCGCGGCAGCGAGCGTAAATGGCGAGCACTGGGCAAGGCAGACCCCAAGCGCAAACTGCCAGTGCTGAACTTTGGTGGCCAGGCCGCTGAATTGTGGTGCGAAGGTGGCGAGCAACGCTTTGTGACCCAACTGATCCGCGAAAGCGTGCACGTGGGCCGTCAGGTGCTGTGGTTCAGCGTGCTGGTGTCCAAGGCTTCAAACCTGCCAGCGGTTCAGACCGCGCTGAAAAAAGCCGGCGCGCGTGAAAGCCAGGTGGTTGAAATGTCCCAAGGCAACAAGCAAAGCCGCTTTGTGGCCTGGACCTTCCACGACAAAGACCAGCAGCAAGTGTGGCGCGAGAAGAACTGGAAGTAACGCCATAAAAATCTGTAGCCGCTGCCGCAGGCTGCGATAAGGGCCGAAGGACCTTCAACATATCAGGTCCGCTACGCAGCCCATCGCAGCCTCGTACCTCGACAGCGGCTACAGGATTTTCGCCCATAAAAAAACCGCGCTTGGGATCACTCCCAAGCGCGGTTTTTTAATGCGTTCTTACTTGTTAACAGCGTCAGTCAGGCCTTTAGCCACAACGAGCTTGATAACTTTCTTGGCAGCGATTTCGATGGCAGCGCCAGTCGAAGGGTTACGGCCAGTACGGGCAGGACGCTCGGTCACTTTCAGTTTGCCAATACCTGGCAGAGTGATTTCGCCGCCATTTTCCAGCTGATCAGCAACGATTTGACCCAGTTGGTCCAGCAGAGCACGCACGGTAGTTTTCGGTGCGTCTACAGCTTCAGCCAGATCAGCGATCAGTTGGTCTTTAGTAATAGCCATTGAGATGTTCCTTCCCTATCAAATTCATTTGGTTTGCAAAGTGCAAGGTCAGCTATCGAGCCAGAAATCGAGGGTCTGGCACGCCCGTTTGCTTTCACGACGAATCGCGGATGTAGAGTGCTAAAACGGAGTTTGGTTCGACCTGACACAGGCTGAATGCATGCTTTGCGCCGTTACACAGCGCAAGACCGGGCAAAACTAGCACAGAGACGGTTAAATATCCGCCTCTACCTCGCCATTTGGTCAGCTTTATCGCCTTAAAAGCGTAAAAAAACCGCTCTACACCGTCCATCCCCTCCCAAAAGGCGGTACGAAGGCTGCCCAGTGGCTCAGGTGCGGTACACTTAGCGCCTTTCCGGGCGCATGCCCTCCCCGCTCATTATTCGCCGAGAAGCCCATGCCGATCCGTCATTGCATCGTTCATTTGATTGAGAAAAAACCCGACGGTACGCCCGCTGTTCTCCACGCCCGCGACTCTGAATTGGCCGAGTCCCAGGCCATCGAGAACATGCTCGCAGACCTCAACGAAAGCTATAACGCCAAGCAAGGCAAAGCCTGGGGCTTTTTCCATGCTGAATCCGGGGCGCATCCGTTCAGCGGCTGGCTAAAGGAGTACATGGAGGGCGGCCAGGACTTCACCGCGTTCAGCCGTGTGGCCGTCGAGCACCTGCAAAAGCTGATGGAAGAATCCAACCTGTCGGTGGGCGGCCACGTACTGTTTGCCCATTACCAGCAAGGCATGACCGACTACCTGGCCATCGCCCTGTTGCACCACAGCGACGGCGTGGCGGTGAACTCGGAACTGGACGTGACCCCGTCACGCCATCTGGACCTGGGCCAGTTGCACCTGGCGGCACGGATCAATATTTCCGAGTGGCAGAACAACAAGCAGTCCAAGCAGTACATTTCTTTTATCAAAGGCAAAAACGGCAAAAAGGTCTCTGAGTATTTCCGCGACTTTATCGGTTGCCAGGAAGGCGTCGACGGCCCCGGCGAAACCCGCACGCTGCTCAAGGCGTTCAGTGATTTCGTTGAAAGCGAAGACCTGCCCGAAGAGTCCGCCCGTGAAAAAACCAAGACCCTGGTGGACTACGCCAGCAGCCAGGCCAAAATCGGTGAACCGATGGGCCTCGAAGAGTTGTCGGAGTTGATCGACGAAGAGCGCCCAAAGGCGTTTTACGACCACATCCGCAACAAGGACTACGGCCTGTCGCCGGAAATTCCGGCAGACAAACGCACCCTGAACCAGTTCCGCCGCTTCACCGGGCGCGCTGAGGGCTTGTCTATCAGCTTTGAAGCCCACCTGCTGGGCTCCAAGGTCGAATTCGATGAAGAAGCCGGCACACTCGTTATCAAGGGCCTGCCGACCCAACTGCTCGACCAGCTCAAGCGCAACAAGTGATGTTGAACAGCATCCTCAAGAAAGTCCTGTTTGTGCTGGTGGTGGTCGTGGTCTTTCAGAACTGGGGCAAGATCGAGCGGGTACTCAACCCCTCCGGTGTTGTTCCGGAACACACCCGGGCCAGCGCCCGGGTGGTGCTGTACGCCACCGAGTGGTGCGGCTACTGCAAGGCCACGCGGCGCTTTCTGGACCAGAAAGGCATCCCGTACACAGAGTTTGATATCGACAAGGATGCCGCCGCGCGCCAGACCTACGAAGCATTGGGCGGGCGCGGGATTCCGATTCTGGACGTCAATGGGACCTTGCTCAGGGACTTCAACCCGGACGCGATCCTCGCGGCGTTGAAATAACTGCACGTACGCACAAATCCGTAGGAGCTGCCGAGGCACGAAGGCTGCGATCTTTTTAAAGATCAAAAGATCGCAGCCTGCGGCAGCTCCTACGATTTTTCCGGCGTTCCAGGATCCGGGTTCAATGCGCCAACTGGCTTTGCACCAGGCACTCTTTGGCGCTTTTCTTGAGCTTTTTAATCAGCCGCTCCTGACGCAAGGCTTCGCCTTTGTCTGGCCACGATTCGACATAGACCAGGGCCACCGCAGGGCTTGAGGCAAAAAAGCGCGCGCCTTTACCGGTCTGATGCTGCACGAAGCGGCGCGCCGGGTCATCGCTGATGCCGCAGTACAACGAACCATTGGCCGCACGCACCAAATACACAAACCAAGGTTTGGAACTCACATTTAACGTCCGGCTTGATACGCTTTGAGGCCTTTTTGCGCTTGAGCGCGAATGGCGTTTTTCACCAGCGGTGTCCAGCCCAGCAAAACGCCCTTGGCCCCCAGCGCCTGTCGCGACCAGCGCCACAGGTCAAAGTGGTCATGGTGCTCGCAGATTTTGCCGTCGCGAAAAACAAACCGGGCATGAATATCGTTAACCACCGTATTGCCAGTCTGGCTGAACAGATACGTCGCCACCCAATGTGCACTGCCACGTTGCGCATCGGCCTGAACCTGATCGAAGGTCAGGCTGAAATCCTTGGCCCGCGTGGTCAGCATGCGCCACATATCGGTGGCGTTGTGACCGCGCAGTACGCCAAATACCGGATCGCTGAACACTACGTCATCGGTGTAGCACTCGCCCATCGCTTGCGCATCAAGCTGTGCAAACGCTTGGTAAAAACGCGTGATTAACGCTTGATGGTCTTGGCTCATGGCGGGGTCCGTGCGGGTAGGAATCTGTGCACGATAATCTGCAATGAGCCGAAACACTACGGGCTTTGAATTTTCTCGCTCTGCACGTTGACGTACAGCGCGCGCCCGGCCCCCAGGCCCGCGACGATGGCACACAGGCCAATCACGGCAAAAATCCAGCCCAGTGCATCCCAACCACCGGTCACTTCATGCACCACGCCCACTGCCAGCGGGCCCAGTGACGCCAGGGTATAACCCACGCCCTGGGCCATGCCCGACAGGTTGGCGGCTACATGGGAATCGCGAGAACGCAGCACAATCAGGGTCAACGCCAGGCTGAACGCCCCGCCCTGCCCCAGGCCCAGCACAACAGCCCAACTCCACAAGCTGTCCATCGGCGCATACAGACAGCCAAACAGCCCGGCCAGGGTCAGGCCCATGACCAGCACGATCGCCAGACGCTGATCCTTGCCCCGCGTCGCCAGCCAGGGCGCTGTCAGTGCTGTGGCCAACTGCACGATCACCGAACCTGACATCACCAGACCGGCATCGGTCGGGGTAAGGCCACGACCGATCAAAATCGATGGCAACCAACCGAACACGATGTAGGACAACGACGATTGCAGGCCCATGTAGAACGTTACTTGCCACGCCAGCGGGTCGCGTAAAAGCCCCTGCACCCGGTAAGCCACGTTGTGCGCGCCTTTACGTTTACCCACCTGCGGCAACCAGAAAATAGCCGCCAACAAGGCCGGCAAGGCCCAAAAGCCCAGCCCCATTGCCCAGCTGTCACCCAGGTAATGACTCAGCGGTACCGTTGCCCCGGCCGCCAGTGCTGCGCCGAGGCACAACGCCATGGTGTAGACGCCGGTCATGGTCCCGGCATGTCCGGCGAAATCGCGTTTGATAATCCCCGGCAGCAACACGCCGATCACACCAATACTGGCGCCTGCCAGAATACTCCCGGCAAACAGCCCGACCTCGCCCAGGCAGCTGCGCAACACGATCCCGCCGCCCAACGTCAGAAGAATCCCGAGTACCACCCGTTCAGTGCCAAAGCGCCGCGCCAGAATCGGCGCCAAGGGCGCAAATATGCCCAGGCACAGCACCGGCAAGGTAGTCAATAAACCGGCCTGCGCGGCCGACAAGCCCAGGCTGTCCGACACAACACCCAGCAAGGGCGCCACGCTCGACAGCGCCGGGCGCAAATTGAGCGCCACCAGCACCAACCCCAACAGCAACAACCACGGGCGCAGCACCACCGGCGGCGTCTGTTGCAGTTGCTCGTCATCAACTTCGGCGTCGATCAGTAATTCTTCCAGTTCATCCAGATGACGAACGGCTTCGCTGCTGGCTGACGAGGGATGGTTCATGGCCTTCTCCGGTTCAGGGTTCATTGATCAACGTCCGGCAAAGCGCCATAGCCCGTTGTGGGTCTTGTTGTTTGACGGCCTCCAACAGTTCGACATGCAGGTCGAACACCGATTGGCGGCGCGGGTAAATATCCAGCGTCTTGCGCAACTGGCTGGAAACAATGCTTGAGGTGTAGCGGTACAACTCCGTCAACGCCGGGTTATGCGCGGCATCAATCAAATGCTGATGGAACTGCAAATCACAGCAAATGTAGGTATCGAGTTCGCCGTGATAGTGCTGGCCACTGAGATCGAGCGCTTGCTGCATCAAGCGCAAGTCCTCATCGGTACGGCGCAAAGCCGCAAGGCCAACAGCCTCAACTTCAAGGATGTGGCGCATCTCGCGCACCTGGTCCATCGAACAGGCCGACAACGTGCGCAAGGTGTCCATGGGATCGACCCGCCCGCGCAAATAACTGCCGTCGCCCTGACGGATCTCAATCAGCCCGGCAAAGGCCAGCACGCGCATGGCTTCGCGCACCGTATTGCGGCTTATGCCCAACTCCGCCGCCAATTCCGGCTCGGTTGGCAACCGCTGGCCAACCTCCCAGGCGCCGTTGTTGATCCGTGCGCGCAGCTGTTCAAGGGCCTGATCGACCAGGGAGCGTTTTATGAGTGGGGAAGCGTCTGTCATGGAATCCGTCCTTTCATCCAATCATAGGATGAATTTTCCTACATGCTAGTCAGCGCCTTCCATAAGAGCAATCAACTACAGATTAAAGGGCCGCTTAATTTGAACATTAATCGTTGAATAAAAACCCCTTAAAGGGTAGTTTTGAGCGCATCGAGGTACTCTCTTATGGAAAAGAAGACACCCCACTACACCCTTCAGTGCATCCAGGACGACGTCAAACGGCTGGGAGCCGTGGCGTTTACCAAAAGTGCGCTGGATGGTGGGCGCATGCTGGGGCTAACACTTGCCCAAATGCTCTGGGTGATCGCGTCTCTGGAGCGCAGGCTCTTGTACAAATCAATGTCGACTTACGCAGACCCCAAAGTCTGGCAAGACGTCTACCACGCTCAAGCCTACGGCTTGGCCCTGTACATCAAGGTGACCTACCGTCCCGGTGGAGGGCCGCCCGTCTTTGCCTTCAAGGAAAAAGATTGATGAGCAAGCATGATTGCTACACCTGCGGCGCACCCAGTGCGATGCACCCGTTCAAGGGCCGCGATTTCACGGTGACGTTCAAACAATTAACCCGCCACGTGCCCAATCTGGCAGGCGAGCAATGCAGCGAATGTGCTGAGGTCGAGTTCGATGCGCCCAGCGCAGAGCGTTATGCCCAGGCAGGTGATGAACTGATCGAGGATGCCAAGCGGGTCGTGGCAGACGAGATGAAACGCATCCGCCGTAAATTGCACTTCACTCAAAAAAGCGCGGTGCAGTTACTGTCCGGCGGCGGCCACAATGCGTTCAGCCGCTATGAACGGGCCGAAGTCGAACCGCCCAAACCGCTGTTTGTGTTGATGCGCCTGCTCGATCGCCACCCGGAACTGGTCAAGGAGCTGCACGCGATCTACGAATGCGCGGATATCAATGCGCTGTTGGAGCAAAAGCAACAACAGCGCGAAAAAACACGTTAACCCTCTGTAGTCGCTGCCGCAGGCTGCGATGGGATGCGATGGGATAAGAAGCAGCCCCGACCTGGAACAAGAAACGAAGGTCCTTCGGACCTTATCGCAGCCTACGGCAGCGGCTACACGTATTACGTTTGCATCAATGCAGAATTTGATTCAGGAACAGTTTGGTCCGGTCGTTCTGCGGGTTGTCGAAGAAGTCATTCGGCGCGGCCTGCTCGACGATTTCCCCCTTGTCCATAAAGATCACCCGGTTGGCCACGGTCCGGGCAAAGCCCATTTCGTGGGTCACGCAGAGCATGGTCATGCCGTCTTCGGCCAAGCCGATCATGGTATCGAGTACTTCCTTGACCATTTCCGGGTCGAGCGCTGAAGTCGGTTCGTCGAACAACATGATTTTGGGCTTCATGCACAGCGCACGGGCAATCGCCACCCGCTGCTGCTGACCACCCGACAACTGCCCCGGAAACTTGTGGGCCTGCTCCGGAATACGTACGCGCTGCAAGTAATGCATGGCGATTTCTTCGGCCTCGCGCTTGGGCATTTTGCGCACCCACATCGGCGCCAACGTGCAGTTTTGCAGGATGGTCAGGTGCGGGAACAAGTTGAAATGCTGGAACACCATGCCGACTTCACGGCGCACGGTTTCGATCTGCTTGATGTCGTTGGTCAGCTCAACTCCATCCACCACAATGCGCCCTTGCTGGTGTTCTTCAAGGCGATTGAGGCAGCGAATGGTGGTCGACTTGCCCGAACCCGAAGGCCCGCACAACACGATTCGTTCACCCGGCTGCACGTTCAGGTTAATGTCTTTGAGCACGTGAAACTGGCCGTACCACTTGTTAACGTCCTGCATCTGAATAATGCCTTCAGGGCTAGCAGGCTTTTTAATTGCTTCACTCATATCCAACTCCTACTAACGCTTGTGGCCAGTGTCCAGCTTGCGCTCCAGATGTATGGAGTAGCGGGACATACCGAAACAGAAAATCCAGAACACCAGGGCGGCAAACACATAACCCTCGGTCGCCATACCCAGCCAGGTCGGGTCGGCGGCGGCTTGTTTGACACTGTTGAGCAGGTCAAACAGGCCGATGATGATCACCAGGCTGGTGTCCTTGAACAGGGCAATAAAGGTGTTCACGATGCCGGGAATAACCAGCTTCAGGGCTTGCGGCAAGATCACCAGGCCCATGCTGCGCCAATAACCCAGGCCCATGGCTGCCGACGCTTCGTACTGACCTTTGGGAATGGCCTGCAGGCCGCCGCGCACCACTTCGGCCACGTACGCCGACTGGAACAGGATCACCCCGATCAGCGCCCGCAGCAGCTTGTCGAAGTTCATGCCTTCAGGCAGAAACAACGGCAGCATCACCGACGACATGAACAGCACGGTGATCAACGGCACGCCACGCCAGAACTCGATGAACGTCACGCACACCACGCGAATCGCCGGCATGTCCGAGCGACGGCCCAACGCCAGTAAAATGCCCAATGGCAGTGCCCCGGCAATGCCCACGGTGGCGATCACCAGCGTCAGCATCAGACCGCCCCATTGGCTGGTGGCAACGGTGGTCAGGCCCCAATGCCCACCGTGCAGCAGGCTGTAGGCGAGGATCGGGTAGATCGCCAAAAAGCTCAGCCCGTAAACCGCCTTGTGCTTGAAGCGCGAAATAAACAACGGCGCAGCACCAAAGATGGCCAACAACACCGTCGTATCGACGCGCCAGCGCAACGCTGCCGGGTAATAGCCATACATGAACTGGCTAAAACGCTGCTCGATAAACACCCAGCACGCACCGCTTTTGGTGCAGTCTGCCCGAGTCGTGCCCACCCAATTGGCGTCAAAGAGCGTCCAGCTCAGCAACGGCGGCACGATCAACCAGACCAGGTAGAGCGCAAACAACGTAAGCAAGGTGTTGAGCCAACTGGAAAACAGGTTCGCCCGTGCCCAGGCAACCACGCCAATCCGGTTGCCCGGTGGCGGCATATCAGGTTTGAAAACATGCGTAGTCATGGTCGCGCCCTCACCGTTCGATCAGCGCAATGCGCGTGTTGTACCAGTTCATCAGCAGCGAAATGCTGATGCTGATCGCCAGATAAACGCTCATGGTGATGGCAATCACTTCAATCGCTTGCCCGGTCTGGTTCAGCACCGTACCGGCAAACAGCGAAACCATTTCCGGATAGCCGATACCTGCCGCCAACGATGAGTTTTTCACCAGGTTGAGGTATTGGCTGGTTAGCGGCGGAATGATCACTCGCAGCGCCTGCGGGATGATCACCTTGCGCAGCGTCGGCCCGGGGCGCAGGCCCAGCGAGGCCGCGGCTTCGGTCTGGCCATGGCTGACCGACTTGATGCCCGAACGCACGATCTCGGCAATAAAGGCCGCGGTGTACACCGTGAGGGCGATGGTCAGCGCCAGCAGTTCCGGGATCAGCACCCAGCCACCGACAAAGTTGAAGCCCTTGAGCTCGGGCATTTCCCAATGTACCGGCGCGCCCATGACCAGCGCGCTCAGCCCTGGAATCACCAGCAACAGACCCAGCGCGGCCCAAAAGGTGTGAAACGCAACGCCGGTGGCTTCAAAGCGTTTTTTCGCCCAGCGCAGCATCACCACCACGGCCACAATCGCCAGCAGCACACTGATCACAAACGGCCAGAACGCGGGTGTCGCAATGGCGGCCGGCATGTTCAGGCCACGGCTGCTCATGTAAAACGTGTCGGCAAAATTGTGGCTGTTACGCGGCCCCGGCATGGTCAAAAAGACCGCGAAGTACCAGAACAGGATTTGTAGCAACGGCGGGATATTGCGAAAAACCTCGACGTAGACCGTCGCCAGCTTGTTGATCATCCAGTTCGGAGACAAACGCGCGACGCCGACAATAAAGCCCAGAATGGTCGCCAGGACCACGCCAATCACCGACACCAGCAGCGTGTTCAGCAGGCCGATCACAAAAACCCGGGCGTAGCTGTCGGACTCGGTGTAATCAATTAAATGCTGCGCAATACCAAACCCGGCACTGCGTTCCAAAAAGTCGAAACCCGAGGTAATCCCCCGGTGTTGCAGGTTGGTTTGAGTGTTGTTGAACAAGTACCAACCCATGAAGACCACCAACGCGACGGTGATGATCTGAAATACCCACGCACGCACACGTGGATCGCCAAGGCTGAGCCTGGGCTTGGGTGCGCTGACTTTTGTCTGCATGAAATGCCCCAGTAAAAAATGGATCAAAAACAGCACCCGGTGGTTGGCCCACCGGGTGACAGGGCTTATCAGCGCACAGGCGGTGCGTATTGAATGCCGCCGTTGTTCCACAAGGCGTTCAGCCCGCGGTCGATGGCCAGAGGGGTGCTTTTACCGAGGTTTTTCTCGAACACTTCGCCGTAGTTACCGACCTGGCTGACGATCTGTACAACCCAGTCCTTCGGCAGTTTCAGGTCTTTGCCGTATTCGCCATCCGCACCCAACAAGCGGGCAACGTCCGGGTTTTTGGTCGACTTGGCTTCAGCCACGACGTTTTTAGAGGTGATGCCGGCCTCTTCAGCGTTGAGCATGGCAAACAGGGTCCAGCGCACGATGCTGAACCAGTCTTCATCACCCTTGCGCACGACCGGGCCCAATGGCTCCTTGGAAATGGTTTCTGGCAAGACGATGTAGTCGTTCGGGTTGGCCAGCTTGCTGCGCTGTGCATACAGCTGGGATTTGTCCGAAGTCAGCACGTCGCAACGGCCGCTCTCGAGGGACTTGGCGCTTTCGTCAGAGGTATCGAAGGTGATCGGGGTGTATTTCAGGTTATTCGCCCGAAAGTAATCCGATACGTTGAGTTCAGTGGTGGTCCCGGCCTGAATGCAGATGGTCGCACCGTCCAGCTCCTTGGCACTTTTCACGCCCAGCTTGTTGTTGACCAAAAAGCCAACGCCGTCGTAATAGGTCACGCCGGTAAACAGCATGCCCATGCCCGCATCACGGGAACTGGTCCAGGTGGTGTTGCGCGACAGCACATCCACTTCGCCCGATTGCAGGGCAGTGAAGCGCTCCTTGGCGTTCAACTGGCTGAATTTGACCTTGGTGGCGTCGCCAAATACGGCAGCAGCGACGGCGCGGCAGACATCGGCATCGATCCCCAAAATCTTGCCGTCTTTGTCAGGCACCGAGAAACCCGGCAAACCGTCGCTGACACCACACTGCACGAAGCCTTTCTTTTTAACGCCATCCAGTGTTGCGCCGGCATGAGCGAAACCCGTGACACTCAACACCACAGCGGCGGTGGCCAGGGCCAGGGTGGATTTCAACTGCTTCATTCAAACCTCCAGTCTTGCTTTGTTGTGTTTGAACAAGACCCGCCGCCCCCTTGTGAGGCATTGTTGACCCGTGTTGGCTTTTTATGGGGCCAAGCGGCATAAGCCTTGAGCGATGGATATATCGCACTCGCCTTCAAACTGAAGCGCTCACTTGAGCCGTTGAATTCCTTGTCTAACTTCACCCGTCAGGAGTTTTGCTGCCCCACCCTCGCCTGTAGCCTGTTAGTGTTACCCGCGAAGATGCTTCAGCTAACGTCCCTGTGTTCATAGCAAGGCCCGTACCACTGTGGAGATTTATGCGTCTCGATATGTTTCTTTAGGTAAAACGTTCAAGCAGGCGACATCTTCTTTAAATTTGAATCGAACACGCACTCTTCTTGCGCACGCTTTTTGCGCGAGCGCCCAATAATGGAGCAGCCATGACCGAACCTCTGATCCTTCAACCGCAAAAGCCCGCAGACGCTTGTGTGATCTGGCTTCACGGCCTAGGTGCCGACCGCTACGACTTCCTCCCGGTGGCCGAAGCACTGCAAGAAACGCTGCTGACCACGCGGTTTGTTTTGCCACAGGCGCCGACCCGTGCAGTGACGATTAATGGCGGATATGCCATGCCCAGCTGGTACGACATCAAGGCCATGAGCCCGGCCCGTTCGATCAGTGAACAAGAGCTCAACGAATCGGCAGACACTGTGGTTGCGCTGATCGAAGCACAGAAAAGTGCCGGAATAGACGCCAGCCGAATTTTCCTCGCCGGTTTTTCCCAAGGCGGCGCCGTGGTCTTCCATACCGCCTATCTAAAATGGCAGGGCGCATTGGGTGGCGTACTTGCCCTCTCCACCTATGCCCCAACCTTCAGTAATGAGCTGGAACTGTCCGCCAGCCAGCAACGCACGCCGGCTTTGTGCCTGCATGGCCAATATGACGAGGTCGTCCAGAATTCCATGGGCCGTACCGCGTATGAACACTTGAAGCGTTTGGGTGTGAGCGTTACATGGCAGGAGTACCCGATGGGGCACGAAGTGTTACCAGAAGAAATTCGCGACATCGGTGCCTGGCTGACCGAGCGCCTGCGCTAAAAACGAAACATCCAGTCGTTTACTACGCCGAGCACGCGACTTGCATTACACTGCCCGGCGTACACTCCTTAACCAACTGATGAGATGACCGTGCTCAAAGCACTCAAAAAAATATTCGGCAAAAGCGAGGCTGAGCCGCTCGCGCCAGCGTCCATGACTCCCCCCAGCAGCCCCAGCCCGCGAACCGACGCGCAACAGCCTGGCCGTTCTGCACCTGCACCCGCCGCGGTGTCCACGCCCGCAGCCACGCCCGCACCAGAACCTGCGCGCACAGAAAAACCCAAAGCGGCCAAACCACGGCGTGCACCGGCACCCAAGCCAGTTGTCATCCCGTGGAAACTCGAAGACTTCGTGGTTGAGCCACAAGAAGGCAAAACCCGCTTTCATGACTTCAAACTCACCCCTGAACTGATGCACGCCATCCAGGACCTGGGTTTCCCGTACTGCACGCCGATCCAGGCGCAAGTGCTGGGCTACACCTTGAGTGGCCGCGACGCCATTGGCCGCGCCCAGACCGGCACCGGCAAAACCGCAGCGTTTCTGGTCTCGATCATCAGCCAACTGACCCAGACCCCGCCGCCCAAAGAGCGTTACATGGGCGAGCCGCGCGCGCTGATCATTGCGCCGACCCGCGAACTGGTCGTGCAAATCGCTAAAGACGCCGCCGACCTGACCAAATACACCAACCTCAACGTCATGAGTTTCGTGGGCGGCATGGACTTCGACAAACAGCTCAAGCAGCTGGAAGCCCGTCACTGCGACATTCTGGTGGCCACACCGGGCCGTCTGCTGGACTTCAACCAGCGCGGCGAAGTGCACCTGGACATGGTTGAGGTCATGGTGCTCGATGAAGCTGACCGCATGCTCGACATGGGCTTCATCCCGCAAGTACGCCAGATCATTCGCCAGACGCCGCCGAAGGCTGAGCGTCAGACCTTGCTGTTCTCCGCGACCTTCACCGAAGACGTGATGAACCTGGCCAAACAGTGGACCACCGACCCTGCAATCGTTGAAATCGAAGCGCAGAACGTGGCCAACGAATTGGTTGAGCAACACGTGTACGCGGTGGCGGGTGCTGACAAATACAAACTGTTGTTCAACCTGGTGAACGACAACGGCTGGGAACGCGTGATCGTATTTGCCAACCGCAAAGACGAAGTGCGGCGCATCGAAGAACGCCTGGTGCGCGACGGCATCAATGCTGCGCAACTGTCGGGTGACGTGCCCCAGCACAAACGCATCAAGACCCTCGAAGGCTTTCGCGAAGGCAAAATCCGCGTCTTGGTGGCCACCGACGTCGCGGGTCGCGGCATCCACATCGACGGCATCAGCCACGTGATCAACTTCACCCTGCCCGAAGTGCCGGACGACTACGTGCACCGTATTGGCCGTACAGGTCGTGCGGGCGCAGCGGGTGTCTCCATCAGCTTTGCCGGTGAAGACGACTCGTACCAGTTGCCGTCCATCGAAGAAAAGCTGGGCCGCAAAATCAGCTGCGAAACACCGCCAACTGAACTGCTGCGCCCTGTGGTCAGAGCGGTACGCAAGCCGCATGATCCGAGTGAAACGGCTTAAAACGTCAGCCCCGACGTCTGCATAGGGGGCGGGTTTTCGCGATCTTTTAAGCCAAAAGATCGCGAGGCGAGCTCGCTCCTACAGTGGTTTTTTGAGCATTTCGCACTGCGGGCACACTGATTTGCCTTCGCTCAACGCCAGCATTTGCGTTGAAGGCGCTAGCGACATGCCCTGCATGGGCGCCACTTCCCCCGGCAACAATGGCACCGCAGGCAGGCCCGGCACGGGCAAGCCGCCCAGCACTATCGGGCAACTGGCGTAGATGCCCGCCGCACCAATCAATACATGCTGCCCGCCCGCCATCAGGGTGATGTTGGCCCCGGCCTGCAGGACTACCCGCGCCCCGGCCTTGATATGCACTTGCATCCCTGCTTCAGCCACTAGCGCGCCGCCCACCAGGGTGTGGCTGCTGACGGCCACGGCCAGGTGGTCGTTGGCGTTGAGCTGGACCTTGCGATCCAAACTGATGGTGCGCTGTTCTTGTGCTTTGAGCACCGAGACGCTGTTGCCGGTGACGGTTTCTTCGCGCTTGCCCTCGACCTGCAAGCGGCTGTCGTTTTTGATGTGTTGTTGCAGATCACGCTGGGCGTGGAGGTAGATATGTTCCAGGCCTTTGCGGTCTTCGATGCGCAGTTCGTTGTAGCCGCTCCCGCCTGGAGTGCTGCGGCTGCGTAATACGCTTTGAGTTTTGTTGGCGGGCAGTGCGAGCGGGGTCGGGTTGAGGCTGTTGGCCAGGCAACCGTTGATGATGGGCTGGTCCGGGTCACCATTGAGGTAACCCACCAGCACTTCCATGCCCACGCGGGGGATAGTCACCGCGCCGTGGTTGTCTCCCGCCCAACTCGACGAAACGCGTAACCAGCAGCTGCTTTGATCGTCATCGATAGCGCTGCGGTCCCAATGAAATTTAACCCGGACCCGGCCGTACTCATCGCAATGGATCTCTTCCCCCACGGGCCCGGTGACGCGAGCCGTTTGGCTGCCGATCAGGCGTGGCTTGGGGAAGACGGTTTGCGGGCGGTAGGTCACCGACTCTGGCGTCGCCTGGAAGGTGTTGCGATAGCCTTGGCTAAAGCCGCCAGCATCAGCTTGTGCCGTGTTGGCGCCATATTCTTCCAGCACTTGAGGCTGCTTGCCTTCGTGCTGAACGCCAATTAACAGCCAGCCGCTATTGAACGTCGCGTTGGGGTGCCCGGTCATCGGCAAAAAATGTCCCGTGCACAGGCTCGGTTGATTGCTGCTGCCGCTGGCCTGGGAGTAGCCGGCTTGATGTTGCTCAAGTGTGCGCAGACTTTGCCGTTGGCCTTGAGCCGTTTCAGTGAAGCGCCCCGGATAGCTGTAGTTTTCAAGCGCGCGCTCGTTACGTTCAGCGCTGCTACCTGCCTCCAGCGTGCGGCTGGCCTGCTGAAAGTCATAATCGCGGCGAAACGAACGGTTGGTGCTGGCCTGCAAGCGCAGTCCAAAGTGGTCGATGGACGGCGCTGAGGCAACCATGCCCGCACGGTGTACGTAGGGCGTCGGTTGGTTGAGCGAGGCAAACGCTTGCTGTTTATCGCCGAACACCAGGTGATGGCCGTCTGGCGAATGCCGAAAGTGGTAGTGGAAGCCTTCTTCGAAACACAGGCGCTGAATAAAGTGCAAATCGGACTCGCCGTATTGCACGCAATAATCCCGTGGTGTGTAAGACGAAAACGAATTGAAGGTGTAGGCGTTGCCGAGAATGCCGTGCTCTTCGAGCAGGGTCTCGATGATTTGCTGCACGGTTAAATGCTGAAAAATACGGTGGTTGGTGCGATGGGCCAGGTAGGCCAGTTGCGGTTCCAGTGTCAGGCGATAGTGCGTCAAGCGCGTGCCGGGGCTGCTGCGACCCATGCTGGAAATATGCCCGTGGATCCCCAGCCCTTGGCCGTCAAATGCGAGGAACGCAGGCTGATGCAGCCATGCCTCGAGGTCCAGGTCAGCGCGTGCGCTGACCAGTTCAAGTTCAAAGGCATAAGGCGTGCTGATGGCTTCATTGCCCGTGAAGGCCAACACCTGAAGCTCATGGTCGACGCCCTTGATGCTCAGGTTAAAACGGTTGTTACGGGCTGAAATGGCCATCCGTGAATCCTTCCCGACAGAGAGGCAGGCACGCTAACGGATGAACAGGAATCGACGCTGTAGGAGACTTCTGAAAAAAATAAAAGAAATCACGCTGTGTCCTGGCTGCGATATTTTGTTCCCTAAAAGATCGCAGCCTTCGTGCCTCGCCAGCTCCTACAATTCGGAGGATGAACGCTGCCAGCGCTTAGCGGCGGCGTCGTCGCTGGACCGGCCTTCGACCCAGCGCGGGCCGTCGGCGGTGTGTTCTTTCTTCCAGAAGGGTGCGCGGGTTTTCAGGTAGTCCATCACGAACGCGCAGGCATCAAAAGCCGCCTGACGATGGGCGCTGGCCACACCGACAAAGACAATGGGCTCACCCGGCTCCAGTGCACCCACCCGGTGCAGCACCTCGAGGCTGAGCAGCGGCCAGCGCTGTTGCGCTTCGACCACGATTTTGGCCAAGGCCTTTTCGGTCATGCCGGGGTAATGCTCGAGAAACATCCCCGCCACGTCGCGCCCGTCATTGAAGTCGCGCACATACCCCACAAAACTCACCACCGCCCCCACGCCCAAATTGGCCGCGTGCAGTGCGTTGACCTCTAAACCCGGATCAAAGGCAGTCGTTTGCACCCGAATGGCCATGGCTCAGCCTCCGGTCACGGGCGGGAAAAAAGCCACGATGTCACCGTCTGACAGCGATTCGTCGAGCTTGCACAGTTCTTCATTGCGCGCGCACATCAGGTTGGTGTCGGCCAAGAACTGCCACGCATCGCCCTGTTGCAGCAGGTGCTGGCGCAACTGATCAACAGAGGTGAATTGGCCTTCGACCGAGACCTTATCCAGCCCCAGCGCCTCACGATAGCGGGCAAAAAATTGCACGAGGAGTGTCATGACGCGTCTGCCTGAAAGTGGCCGCTCTTGCCGCCGAGCTTTTCGAGCACGCGCACGTTTTCGATGGTCATGCCACGGTCGACCGCCTTGCACATGTCGTAAATAGTCAGGGCCGCCACGCTGGCAGCGGTGAGGGCTTCCATCTCAACCCCGGTCTGCCCGGACAATTTGCAGCGCGCGACGATCAACACCGCGTCGGTGCCTTGGGCGCTGAGTTCAACCTTGACGCTGGTGAGCATCAACGGGTGGCACAGCGGGATCAGATCCGAGGTTTTCTTCGCCGCTTGAATCCCGGCAATTCGCGCCACGGCGAACACGTCGCCCTTGGGGTGGCCGCCGTTGACGATCATGTCCAGGGTTTCAGCACGCATGCGTACCACGGCTTGTGCCACCGCCTCACGGGACGTCACCGCTTTATCGGTGACATCAACCATGTTGGCGCGGCCTTGGGCATCTAAATGAGTCAGCACAGGGAGTTCTCCAGACAAGAGCTGCCAGTGTAAGCCCGAGGTTGCGTTTTGCCCACGTATGCGACGGGCATCGACCTTACGAATACCGCGCATCAGAACATCGAATTGGCCGCCTGGCGGGTTTGCACGTACAACGTGCACATCGTTCAGAGAGGTCAAATCCATGCCATTTTTTATAGCCATTGCCCTGAGTTTACTGGCCGGCGCCGCCGTGCCGATGCAAGCCGGCAGCAACGCCCGACTCGGTGCCGTGCTCGGTCACCCGTTCTGGGCCACGGTCATTTCCCTGATGGTCAGCGGCGCGGCGATTGCCGTGGTGATGCTGCTGGTCAAAGTGCCCCGCCCCAATCTTGGCGCGCTGCTGGGCGGCCCTTGGTGGATGTGGCTTGGCGGCCTGGCCGGGGTGTTTTACATCACCGTGGCGCTGATTACCGTGCCACGTCTGGGCGCGCTCAACTTCATCATGGCGGTGGTGGTGGGCCAGTTGATTATCTCGCTGGCGATTGATTACTTCGGTTTGCTCGGACTGCCAAAAAACACCCCCAGCCTGCAAAAACTGTTGGGCGTGAGTGTGGTGCTGGCCGGATTTTTGATCGCTTCGCGCGGCTGATTATGTGTGTAGGAGCGAGCTTGCCTCGCGATCTTTTGATTTTTTAAAAGATCGCGAGACAAACTCGCTCCTACAGTGAAATCTGGCGAAGCACACCCCGCAGCCAGCGATGCCCCGGATCGTCGCTGAAACGCTGATGCCAGACCTGCACGTAGTTAAACGGCGCCACGTTCAACGGCGGCGGCAATCTGACCAGTGAATCGGCCAATGGCAGGCTGTCCAGGGTGCGGGTGGCAACCGTCAGGATCAGGTCCGTATCGCCAATCACGCTCGGGGCTGCGCTCCAATGAGGCACGTTCACCGCGACATGGCGCTGCAAGCCTTGGGCGCGCAACACGTTGTCGACTTCGCCCTGGGTGTTACCGTCCATCGACACCAATACGTGGGGGCTTTGCAGATAGGTATCGAGGTCCAGCACGCCATTCTCGGGCAGGGCGTTGCAGTTAAGCAGGCAGGTAAAGGTTTCTTCGAACAACACCTCGCTGCAGAGGAACTCGGGCAGCGTGGCAAAAACACCCAGCGCGAGGTCGATCTTGCCGTGTTCGAGTTGTTCGAGCATGCCCAGGCGGCTGTCCTGGACCACCACCAGCGAGATGCCGGGCGCCAGTTCGCGTAATTGCTCCACCAACTTGGGCAGTACGATGGCCGCGCCGTAATCGGACATCGCCACGCGAAATGTGCGTTGCGATTCCTCCGGCACAAAGTCGACCGACTGACCGAGCAGGGTTTCGATCTGCCCCAGAATCACCTTGAGCGGCGCCTGAAGGTTTTGCGCCAGCGTACTGAGTACCACCTCGTTGCCCTGCCGAATCAGCAGCGGGTCATTGAGCAATAACCGCAGCTTGCTCAGCGAATGGCTGATGGCCGGCTGGCTCAAGTGCAAACGCACACCGGTGCGGGTTACGTGCTTTTCCGTGAGCAGCGCATCGAGCACCACCAGTAGGTTCAAATCGATAGTGCGCAGTAACACCTTGGCAGCTCCTGAATAAACATGGCTGGTGCCATAACGAAACCGGGCGGCTCTAGGCCGCCCGGATCAAGGTTATGTCAGAAGTGTTAGAGATGCGACTCTGCGTACTCGGCCAGGATCGAACGAGGGACGCCTTGCAGGGCGATGTGCACACCGTTGGGGAAGTCTTTGAAACGCTCCGTCAGGTAGGTCAGCCCCGAACTGGTGGCTGACAGGTAAGGCGTATCGATCTGCGCCAGGTTGCCCAGGCACACCACTTTAGAGCCCGCGCCCGCCCGGGTGATGATGGTTTTCATCTGGTGCGGCGTGAGGTTCTGGCACTCGTCAATCAAGATCAGGCTTTGCTGGAAACTACGCCCCCGGATGTAGTTCAGCGATTTGAACTGTAAAGGCACTTTGCTGAGGATGTAATCCACGCTGCCGTGGGTGTTTTCGTCATCCATGTGCAGGGCTTCAAGGTTGTCGGTGATGGCCCCCAGCCACGGCTCCATCTTCTCGGCCTCGGTGCCCGGCAGGAAGCCGATTTCCTGATCCAGCCCTTGCACGCTGCGGGTACAGATAATCCGCCGGTAGCGCTTGCTGACCATGGTTTGTTCAATCGCCGCCGCCAGCGCCAGAATGGTCTTGCCCGAACCCGCCGCACCCGACAGATTAACCAGATGGATATCCGGATCGAGCAAGGCAAACAGCGCCAGCCCCTGGTAAATATCCCGCGGCTTCAGGCCCCAGGCTTCCTGGTGCAGCAACGGTTCCTGGTGCATGTCGAGAATCAGCAGGTGGTCCTTGCGCACCTCTTTGATCCAGCCCACAAACCCTTGCTCATCAATGATGAATTCGTTGATGTGCACCGCCGGCAGGTTTTCGTTCATTTGCACCTGATGCCAGGTGCGGCCATGCCCTTGACGGGTTTCGACCTTGCTCACGCGGTCCCAGAACGAACCGGTCATGGTGTGATAGCCGCGTGACAGCATCGACACGTCGTCAACCAGTTGGTCAGTGCTGTAGTCCTCGGACTCGACCCCACAGGCGCGCGCCTTGAGCCGCATGTTGATGTCTTTGGTTACCAGCACCACGTGCAGGTTCGGTTCACGGGCGTGCAGGTCAATCAGTTGATTGATGATGATGTTGTCGTTGAGGTTTTCAGGGAGCAGCGCATTAGGCTCTCTGCGCTTGTTCATCAGGATTGACAGAAAACCCTTGGGGCCACTTTTGCCGCGCTGGATCGGCACGCCCTTTTCAACGTCTTCTGGCGAAGCTACGCCCAGGGTCTGATCGATCAAACGAATTGCCTGGCGACACTCCGCTGCCACCAGTAGCTTGCCGGTTTTGAGTTTGTCGAGTTCTTCAAGCACCGTCATCGGGATAGCGACGTGGTGTTCCTCGAAGTTGAGCAAAGCATTTGGATCGTGAATCAGAACATTGGTATCGAGTACATAAAGGATTGGCTGGTTGGAAGAAGGAGTGCGTCCGTGATCATCCATACTCGGTCACCTTTGTGGGAGCCATTCGACGCAATACCGCAACAGTGCTGCGCCTCGAGTGACTGCCGAATTCATCTGTTTCTGTCAGATGAATGCCCTGCCCGATGGGTCTTGGAAGACGCCACCTGTGTTGCAGGTTTCGGCGGTCTGTCTTGGTAATACTCCAATTCGTGTGACAAAAAAAAGTATTTTTACAGTTTGGCGGTTTTATTTTTGTGCCTGACGAATAGCCTTGGCGACCTGCAAAATTGCTACTAGGCTCAATGATTACGTGACACAACGCTTGGGCATTAAATTCACTATTTGCCTGCATCAGCGCGCCGAAAATACCGCCTCGAAATCTCTCCCCACAAGGCCGGACGGCTCTTACAAAACGCTGGGATGCCCCCTACCCGTCTTTCTCTTTGGCAGCACTAAGCTTCGTGACGCACCGGTTCATTAAGGCCTGCGCTCACATTTTTTATGCCAAAGGAATCCGTATGACCCCTATTTCCAAAACCCTGGAGCAAATGCTGCTCGAGATTTACCAGGACGGCAGCGTGTCTGTTACTGAATACCGCCAGCTGCGCGACAACGCTGACGAACGTATGGCGGCGGTCATCAATGAGTTTGGCCAGCACAACAACATCACCGCTTTTCAAAAAGCCATGGACGTTGCCATGCAACTGCTACAGCTGTCGGTCATTGATGCAAAAAAAGCCCAACTGACGGATACCGGGGAAGCCATCGTCAAAGATGCCGTGGTGTCACAAGTGGAATACCTTCGTGTCGGTGCCGACCTGGCCTTACACCTTTTGTAACGGTCACAGCAAAGCGCTCGCCCAATCGGGCGGGCGCCCTGATTACTGAGCTCCCAAAGCCTCGCACGCCTCCCAGCCCAGCCCGCTCTGCACCGTCGCCTTGAGTAGCCAGGGCAATGCGCTGCGGACTTTGTCCTGGGTGTCGTGGAAGGCAATCAGCCCATGGCGCCACAACAGCATCAAGGTTAATACGCGGTGTGCCGACTGCTCGGCCGTGAGGCTGCCGGCCAGGTCTTGCGAGTCAATGTTCCACAACGCCACCTGCAAGCCCTGGGATTCAAAAAACGCCCCGCTGTCAGCCCGGCGCTGACCGTAAGGCGGCCGGAACAACGGCACGTAGTTTTGCGGCAACACCTGCTTCACCAGCGCGGTGCTGCGCAGCACCGAGTCCTGCCAGTTTTGCCAATGACTGTGGGCCCGGTATTCCCACCCTTGCACGCCTACACATTGACCTTTGTACAGCGCCCTCAGGGCTTGGTCGGAGCTTTTGTCGAGGCGAGCTTTCAAGCTGTTGCCCAAGACAAAAAACGTCGCGCTCATGGACTGTTTGCGCAGATAGTCAGTGAGCCAGTCGGTGGTGCTGCCGATGACCGTCGGGCCGCTGTCGAAGGTCAGCATGAATAGCCGGTCGTGCATGTCCTCGCCATTGAACTCCTGATCACCCAGCAGAGCGATTTCGCTGCTGATTTGTGGCGACAGTGCGGCCAGCCGCAACTGTTCATCCAAGTAGCGGCGGTGAAACCCGGCACTCGGTTCGGCCCACTTCACGTAGAAAGAATCATCGGCCACTTCGAACTTGCCTGCTTGTTCACGCAGGCTGGCCATGTCTTCGACGTAATAACAGAACGAAGCATCCTGATCACAGCTTTGCTGAGCAAAGTTGTAATTGGCCAACAAGCGTTGCCACAGGCGCTGACGGACTTTATCAATCGCATCCATATTGATGACCTTGAGGCCCAGTCGCTCTTTAAGGCCGTTCTCATCCAGCCCTTCGCTGACCAGCAAGGCGTGGGCGAACGTCAGGATCTCGGCACGCGAGGCGACATCGAACAGGGCCGGACTGCTCAATGGCTCTGGCCAGGTCGTACGGTCCAGCGTCGCCGGATCATTGGGCGCCGCCACTGCCCCCAGACACACCAGCCAGGCCGACAAAAAAAGAGCAATGCGCACAGAGCCATCTCCGTATAAAAACTGCCAGCACTATAACCGCTAAGGTGATGTTGGACATTGGACGTAGCCTCGCAAAGCTCGTCAACTGCTACGGCGCAAAACCTGTAGGAGGGGCCGCCCCGTCTTCGACGCCGCGCTGTCGCGCAGCAAACAGGCCGCCGAGTATCTTCAGCATCCCCCAATCGGTTCCCTCTCCTCCGGGAGAGGGCTAGGGTGAGGGGGCTTTTGACTTGAGTACATATCCGTTGCTGCGGCAACGGCCACTTAGGGTTCCGGCCTTACGCCGCGTCACTTTGCAAAAGCGGCAAAGTAACCAAAACGCTTTTGCCCCTACCCCTCGGTGCCTCGCTTTGGCTCGGCATGCCCTCACCACAGGCCTTGCTCCGTAGGCCCGCCGCGATCGGCCATCCATGGCCGTGTCGCGGCTAACCCGGCGTCCTGCCGGGTTACCCACTGCGCACAACCTGCGTTCGGCCAGCGTGGTTTAATGGGGCCTTTTAGATCAAGATCAAAAGCAAGATCAAGATCAAAAGATCGCGAGGCTAGCTCGCTCCTACAGAAAAACGTGATTAAGCCGCCACTCCCGCATCCGCGCGCAACCCTTGCCCTTCTATCGCACTGATGGCGCATTGCTCATCAATGTCCGAGGTATCGCCACTGATACCGATCGCCCCCAGTACCTTGCCCTGAGCATCGCGGATCAAGACGCCACCTGGCACCGGCACGATATCGCCCTGGCCCATGCCGTTGAGCGCCGCGAAAAACGTCGGGCGCTGCTGCGCGTCCAGCGCCAGTGCACGTGATCCCTTGCCCAGGGCAATCGCCCCCCAGGCCTTGCCAATCGCAATGTTGGGGCGCAACAGACTGGCGCCGTCTTCACGCTGCAACGCCAGCAAATACCCACCCGAATCGAGTACCGCGACCGTCAGCGGGGATGCGTTGATGCTGCGACCCGCGTTCAAGGCTTGAGCCGCCAGGGTTAAAGCGACTTTCAAGGTTAAAGCACTCATGGTTGCCGTCCTTATTTTGTTATTGGAAGCCTTGCCCCGCCTGCTTCAGGCAGAACCAATGAGAGCAATAGAACACAAAAATACGATTATTTGTATACAGTTTTTAGAATAACAAATTCCAAAAAATCTAAAACCTCCTGAAATAGGGCCTCCTAACCGTCTTGCCATGGATTAAACAAAAGCCATTGACCTGCAGGCCGGACCATGAATAAACTCAGCCATCAGCCACTTGTATACAATTATAAAACGTAAGAGGCACAATCAAATGAGCAAAATGAGAGCAATCGAAGCCGCAGTTTTGGTGATGCGTCGCGAAGGCGTTGACACCGCTTTTGGTATTCCGGGCGCCGCCATCAACCCGCTGTATTCAGCCTTGCAAAAAGTGGGCGGCATCGATCACGTCCTCGCTCGTCACGTGGAAGGCGCCTCGCACATGGCCGAGGGCTACACCCGGACCAAGGCCGGCAATATCGGCGTGTGCATCGGCACCTCCGGCCCTGCGGGCACTGACATGGTGACCGGCCTTTACAGCGCCTCTGCCGATTCGATCCCGATTCTGTGCATCACCGGCCAAGCGCCACGGGCCCGCCTGCATAAAGAAGACTTCCAGGCCGTCGACATCACCAGCATCGTCAAGCCGGTGACCAAGTGGGCAACCACCGTGCTCGAGCCGGGCCAAGTGCCTTACGCCTTCCAGAAAGCCTTTTATGAAATGCGCTCCGGGCGCCCTGGCCCTGTGCTCATTGACCTGCCATTTGATGTGCAAATGGCTGAAATCGAATTCGACATCGACGCCTACGAACCCCTGCCGCTGGCCAAACCTTCGGCCACCCGTGTACAGGTCGAAAAAGCCTTGGCCATGCTCGACCAGGCCGAACGCCCGCTGCTGGTCAGCGGTGGTGGCGTGATCAACGCCGACGCCAGCGCGTTGCTGGTGGAGTTCGCCGAGTTGACCGGCATCCCGGTGATCCCGACGTTGATGGGCTGGGGCAGCATTGCCGACGATCACCCGCTGATGGTCGGTATGGTCGGCCTGCAAACCTCGCACCGTTATGGCAACGCCACCCTGCTCAAATCCGACGTAGTATTGGGCATCGGCAACCGCTGGGCCAACCGCCACACCGGTTCGGTCGAGGTGTACACCGAAGGCCGTAAATTCATCCACGTGGACATTGAGCCGACGCAAATCGGCCGCGTTTTCACCCCGGATCTGGGCATCGTTTCCGACGCAGGCGCAGCCCTCACTGTGTTCCTCGAAGTGGCCCGCGAATGGAAAGCCGCCGGCAAGCTGAAAAACCGCAGCGCCTGGCTGCAAGACTGCCAACAACGCAAAGCCACCCTGCATCGCAAGACTCACTTCGACTCCGTGCCGGTCAAGCCGCAACGCGTGTACGAAGAGATGAACCAAGTGTTCGGCAAAGACACCTGCTATGTCAGCACCATCGGTTTGTCGCAGATTGCCGGCGCGCAGTTCCTGCACGTTTACAAGCCACGCCACTGGATCAACTGCGGTCAGGCAGGGCCATTGGGCTGGACTATTCCGGCGGCGCTGGGCGTGGTCAAAGCCGACCCGAGCCGCAACGTTGTTGCCCTGTCGGGTGACTATGACTTCCAGTTCATGATCGAAGAACTGGCCGTGGGCGCTCAGTTCAACCTGCCCTATATCCACGTGGTGGTGAACAACTCCTACCTTGGCCTGATCCGTCAGGCACAGCGTGGATTCGAAATGGACTACTGCGTGCAGCTGTCTTTCGACAACCTTAATGCCCCAGAACTGAATGGCTACGGCGTCGACCACGTCGCCGTGGTCGAAGGCCTTGGCTGCAAAGCGCTGCGCGTATTCGAACCGGCCCAGATCCAGCCTGCACTGCGCAAGGCGCAAGACATGCTCAAAGAGTTCCGCGTACCGGTGGTCGTAGAGATTATTCTGGAGCGCGTGACCAACATCTCGATGGGCACCGAAATCAACGCCGTCAATGAATTTGAAGATCTGGCGCTGGTGGGTAACGATGCACCGACCGCCATTTCAATGCTCGATTAACCCCTAAGCCCTAGCCCTCTCCTGCGTGGAGAGGGAACAAAAAAGCAGGAGTTCACCATGCCGCGTTTTGCCGCCAACCTGTCCATGCTGTTCACCGAACAGGATTTCCTTGTCCGTTTCCAAGCGGCTGCCAACGCTGGTTTCCACGGCGTTGAATACCTGTTCCCTTACGACTACAGCGCTGAAGAAATCAAACATCACCTGGATGCCAACAAACTGACCCAAGTGCTGTTCAACCTGCCCGCCGGCGATTGGGCCAAGGGCGAGCGCGGGATTGCCTGCCACCCCGACCGGGTCGAGGAGTTCCACGCAGGCGTCGACAAGGCCATCGCCTACGCCAAAGTACTGGGCAACACGCAAATCAACTGCCTGGCCGGGATTCGCCCACAAGGCGTAGACGACGCCACCGTCGAAAGAACCTTCATCAGCAACCTCAAATACGCCGCCGACAAACTGCAAGCGGCAGGCATCAAGCTGGTGATGGAAGCGATCAATACCCGCGACATTCCAGGCTTCTACCTCAACAACACCGCGCAGGCACTGGCGATTCAGGACAAGGTCGGCAGCGCCAACCTGTTCCTGCAATACGACATCTATCACATGCAAATCATGGAAGGCGACCTGGCGCGCACCATGCAAACGCACCTGGCGCAGATCAACCACATCCAGCTGGCCGACAATCCCGGCCGCCATGAACCGGGCACCGGCGAGATCAACTACCGCTTCCTGTTCGACCACCTCGACAGCATCGGCTATCAGGGCTGGGTCGGTTGCGAGTACAAGCCGCTGACCAGCACCGAAGCCGGGCTGGTGTGGCTGAAGACGCATAACGCGGTGTAAGAATTTGCTGACTATTCAATAAAAACAAGAGGATTTGTCATGGCTAAAATCGGATTTATCGGCACCGGGATCATGGGTTCGCCTATGGCCAGCAACCTGCAAAAGGCCGGGCACAGCCTGTTTTTGTCGACCCATCGCGGCGCAGCACCTAGCGACCTGCTGTCAGCTGGCGCCATCGCCCTGGCCAGCCCGAAAGAAGTCGCTCAGGAAGCCGAATTCATCATCATCATGGTGCCCGACACCCCGCAGGTCGACGAAGTCCTGTTCAGTGAAAACGGGATTGCCGCAGGCCTGAGCCCGAACAAAGTGGTGATCGACATGAGTTCGATCTCGCCCACTGCGACCAAAGCCTTCGCCGAAAAAATCAACGCCAAGGGTGCGCAATACCTCGACGCCCCGGTGTCTGGCGGTGAAGTCGGCGCCAAGGCTGGCACCCTGAGCATCATGGTCGGCGGTGACGAAAAAACCTTCGCCCGTGCCCTGCCCCTGCTGCAAAGCATGGGTAAAAACATCACCCTGGTCGGCGGCAATGGCGACGGCCAAACCGCCAAAGTGGCCAACCAGATCATCGTCGCCCTGAACATTCAGGCCGTGGCCGAAGCCCTGGTCTTTGCCGCCAAAAACGGCGCGGACCCGGCCAAGGTTCGCGAAGCCCTGATGGGCGGCTTCGCCTCTTCGAAAATCCTCGAAGTACACGGCGAGCGCATGATCAAAGGCACCTTCGATCCGGGGTTCCGCATCAGCCTGCACCAGAAAGACCTCAACCTGGCGCTGGCTGGCGCCCGCGAGCTGGGGATCAACCTGCCCAACACCGCCAGCGCCCAGCAAGTGTTCAGCACCTGCGCCGCTCTCGGTGGCGGCAACTGGGACCACTCGGCGCTGATCAAAGGCCTGGAACACATGGCCAACTTCTCCATTCGCGACAAATAACCTCTGCGGTCCACCCACCGTAGGAGCTGCCGCAGGCTGCGATCTTTAGTTTTTTAAAACGATCGCAGCCTGCTGCACTTTCTGCGGGGCATTCGTTCACCCTCAAGAAAGTTGATTGCGCCATGACTCATTGCCCCGACTGGGCCACGGCCCTGTGCAATGGTTTCAGCCAAGTCTTCCTGCAACGTCACCCACTCTGCGGCGTGTTGTGCCTGCTGGCCATTGTCGTCAGCGCTCCTGCGCTGCTCGGCGGGGCGTTGCTCGGTGCAGTCGCAGGCTTGCTGACGGCACAACGTCGCGGCTACGCCAAAACCGAACGTCAGGCCGGGCTCTACTGCTACAACGGTGTGTTGCTGGGGCTGCTGCTGAGCCATCAATTGCCGTGGTCAGCCATGCTGCCACTGTTGATCATCGCCAGCGCCGGGATCAGCAGCATGGTGGTGCATCAATGGCTCAAACGTGCCACTCACCCCCATAGTGTGATGATTTACACCGCCCCTTTTGTCGCCATCGGCTGGGTACTGCTCACCCTGCAAGGAACACCGGAGTACAGCGTTGAGCCATATGCCCTCAACGCCTGGACGCTGCTGCAAGCCCTGTTCAAAGGGATCAGCCAAGTCATGCTGCTAAATCACCCGGTCGCCGGGCTGCTGATTGTTATCGGCTTGTGCCTGAGCCACTGGCGGGCGGCCCTGTGGGCGCTGACCGGCTCACTCGCCGGGCTGCTATGGAGCCTCTACCAACAAGACACCGGGGCCGCACTCAACGGGCTGGCTGGCTACAACCCGGCGCTGGCAGCATTGGCCTTGAGCCAGCAAGGGAGCCGAATCTGCAAGCCGTTGCTGGGCATCGTCGTGACCTTGGCTCTGGCGCCAGGCTTCAGTGCGCTAGGGCTGCCTCTTTTAACCGCACCCTTTGTGCTCAGTTGCTGGATTATCGGTGGCGGTGTTCGCGTGTTAAGCCGCAAGCCCGCTGACAGAGAAGCGCAAAGCAGGTTGCGCATCGAACGTTAATACCCGAATCTTCTGGGTTTTGGGTATCGAGCGATCTACATGAAGAATCAGGATTGGCGTCAGCGCCTGTACGTGATGGTGTTTCAGTCTGACACCCCCGCCGGGCGCCGTTTCGATACCACCCTGCTGCTGATCATCATGGCGAGTCTGGTGGTGGTCATTCTCGACAGCATCAACAGCATTCACCTGCAATATGGCGACCTGCTGGCGTATATCGAATGGGGCTTCACCTTTGTGTTTGCCATCGAATACGGCCTGCGCCTGTACTGCTCGTCCAAACCATTGCGCTACGCGTTCAGCTTCTATGGGCTGGTGGACTTGCTCGCCATCGTGCCGGGGATCCTGGCGATTTATTACAGCGACGCGCAGTACCTGTTGATTATTCGTGTCATCCGCATGCTGCGGATCTTCCGGATCCTCAAACTGTTGCCCTACCTGAGCCAGGCCAACTACCTGCTCTCGGCCTTGCGCGGCAGCAAGCAGAAAATCATCGTATTCCTGGTCGGGGTATCCACCCTGGTCACTGTGTTCGGCACCTTGATGTACGTGGTTGAAGGCCCGGATCACGGCTTTACTAGTATCCCGGTCAGCATCTATTGGGCCATCGTGACCCTGACCACCGTCGGCTATGGCGACATCGTCCCGCAGACCATACCCGGGCAAGTGATCTCGGCCATGGTGATGATCACCGGCTACTCAATCATCGCCGTGCCCACCGGTATTTTTACCGCCGAACTGGCCAACGCCATGCGCGGCGAACAGCTGCAACACACCTGCACTACCTGCAAAAAAGCCCAACATGAGGCCTCGGCGTCTTTTTGTTCCCGGTGTGGTAATGCGCTGTTCGTCAAAAACGTATAAACAAAGTGCTTTTTAATCTTTTAAGGACTATGCGCCACCCGCTATAGTCGCTGGCATATTGCCTCTTTTGCCCCCTATAACAAGGAATACGCAGTGAAAAAACTCTTTAGCGCCTCTTTGTTGGTCGCAGGCCTTGCACTCAGCAGCCTCGCCCACGCCGACAACAAACCGTTGCTTAACGTGTCTTACGACGTGATGCGCGACTTCTACAAAGACTACAACCCTGCGTTCCAAAAGCACTGGGAAAAAGAGAAGAACGAAAAGCCGACTGTGCAGATGTCCTTCGGCGGTTCGAGCAAACAAGCACGCGCAGTGATCGACGGCCTGCCGGCCGACGTGATCACCATGAACATGGCCACCGACATCAACGCCCTGGCTGACAACGGCCAACTGGTCCCGGAAAACTGGGTCACCCGCCTGCCGGATAACAGCGCGCCGTTCACCTCGGCCACCGTATTTATCGTCCGTAAAGGCAACCCTAAAGGCCTGAACGACTGGCCAGACCTGCTCAAGGACGGCGTGCAAGTGATCGTGCCCAACCCGAAAACCTCGGGTAACGGCCGCTACACCTTCCTCTCGGCCTGGGGCTATGCGCAAAAACACGGCGCCGATGAAGCAAAAGCCCGAGAGTTTGTCGGCAAACTGTTCAAGCAAGTACCTGTACTGGACACCGGCGGCCGTGCGGCCACCACCACGTTCATGACCAACCAGATCGGCGACGTGCTGGTGACCTTCGAAAACGAAGCAGAAATGATTGCCCGCGAGTTTGGTCGTGACCAGTTCGAAGTGATTTACCCAAGTGTTTCCGCCGAAGCAGAGCCGCCAGTGACCGTGGTCGATAAAGTCGTCGACAAAAAAGGCACTCGCGCCGAGGCCGAGGAATACCTCAAATACCTGTGGTCTCCAGAAGGCCAGGAAATTGCTGCCAAAAACTACCTGCGCCCACGCGACAAAGCGATCCTGGCCAAGTACAACGACCGCTTCCCGAAAGTCGACTTCCTGTCGGTTGAGAAAACCTTCGGCGACTGGCGTGAAGTGCAGAAAAAATACTTCAGCGATGGCGGCGTGTTCGATCAGATCTACAGCGGCCAATAACCCCACGCCCGCGTAGGAGCGAGCTTGCCTCGCGATCTTTTGACGTTCTAAAAGCTCGCGAAGCAAGCCCGCCCTCACAACCTGTACAAAAACACAGTAAAAACGCTTGATCTCCAGCCAATGACTGCCCATGCTGCACCTCTTCTGCGATGCATGAATGAGTGGAGCTATGCGGCTGTTTCTGTGTGAAAAACCTTCCCAGGCCAAAGATATTGCGGCCGTGCTCGGCGCCAGCCGACGCGGTGATGGCTGCTGGGTGGGCCCCACTGCAACCGTCACCTGGTGCATTGGCCACCTGCTCGAAACCGCCCCGCCAGACGCCTACGACGAGCGCTACAAGCGCTGGGTGCTGGCCGACCTGCCGATCATCCCTGACAAATGGAAGATGCGGGTCAAGCCCAAAACCGCCAGCCAGTTCAAAGCCGTCAAACGCCTGCTCGGTGAAGCCAGCGAACTGGTGATTGCCACCGACGCCGACCGCGAAGGCGAAATGATCGCCCGCGAACTGGTCGAACATTGCCGCTATCGCGGGCCCATCCAGCGCCTGTGGTTGTCCGCACTGGACGACGCCTCCATTCGCAAAGCCCTGGCGGCACTCAAGCCCGGTGCCGAAACCTTTAACCTCTATCACTCGGCCTTGGGCCGCTCGCGGGCCGACTGGCTGATCGGCATGAACATGAGCCGCCTGTTCACCCTGCTCGGGCGCAAGTCCGGCTATCAGGGTGTATTGCCGGTCGGTCGGGTGCAAACCCCGACCCTGCGCCTGGTGGTCGACCGTGATCGCAGCATCAGTGACTTTGTGCCGGTGGCGTACTGGGCGATCGACGTGCAACTCAAGCACGACGAGCAACTGTTCACCGCGCAATGGCGAGCCGATCCCGACACCTGTGACGATCAGGACCGCTGCCTCAACCAGGCCCACGCGCAACAGGCTGCTGCCGCCATCAGCAACGCCAGCCACGCGCGGGTCAGCAAATTGCACACCGAGCGCATGCACGAAGTCGCGCCGTTGCCCTTCGACCTCGGCACCCTGCAAGAAGTGTGTTCAAAAAAACTCGGCCTCGGCGCGCAAGAAACCCTCGACGTCGCCCAGGCGCTGTACGAAACCTACAAGGTCGTGACCTACCCGCGCAGCGATTGCGGCTACCTGCCGCTCAGCCAGCACAGCGAGGCTGCCTCCATACTGGCCGCCTTGCGTCAGGCCGACCCCAGCCTTGCGCCACTGGCCGGGCACCTCGACCCGCAACGCCGTTCACGGGCCTGGAACGACGCCAAGGTCAGCGCCCACCACGGCATCATCCCCACGGCAGCGGCGAAGAACCTCGAACGCCTGAGCGGCAAACACCGCGCCGTGTACACCTTGATTCGTGCCCGCTACCTGGCGCAGTTTCTGCCCAACCATGAATACGACCGCACCCAGGCTGATTTCGACTGCGCGGGCCAGCACTTGCGGGCCGTCGGCAAGCAAATCGTCGAACCCGGCTGGAAACGCGCCCTGCCCGAAGCTTTGGCCCCGGCCAAAGGTCGCGAAGCCCCGGCCCCGCAACCCTTACCGGCCTTGCGCGAAGGGCTCGACTGCGCGGTCGCCAACGTCAACCTCAAAGACCTGTGGACCCAACCGCCCAAGCCGTTTACCGAAGGTGACCTGATCAAGGCAATGAAAAACGTCGCCAAACTGGTCCAGGACCCGCGACTCAAGCAAAAGCTCAAAGACACCACCGGCATCGGCACCGAAGCCACCCGTGCCGGGATCATTCAAGGCTTGCTCGATCGCGGCTACCTGATCAAAAACGGCAAGGCGCTGGCCGCCACGCCTCCGGCCTTCAGCCTGATCGACGCGGTGCCCCGCGCCATCGCCGACCCCGGCACCACCGCCATTTGGGAACAGGCTTTGGACATGGTGCAAAGCGGCGAAATGTCCCTTGATATCTTCGTCGCCAAGCAGGCTGCCTGGATGAGCAAACACATCGAGCGCTGCAGCGGCATGAGCATGACCATCAGCGGCCCGGCCAGCCCGGCGGGCGTCACACCGCCCTGGAAGAAAAAACGCAAAAGCCCGGCCAGCAAGGCCAAGCCAAAGCGCGTCACAAAAGCTAAAAGTGCCTGACGAGGGTCAAAGGCTCAGCGTGCCAGAAATACACGTCACCGCCGCGCCACCGACCCAGATGTCCTCGCCGAGCTGTTCAATGAACACCCGCCCTGCCCGCCCCAGGGCCGTGCCCTGGCTCGCCACATAGCGCTGCGGTGCCAGGCCGTCAGCGATCAACCATTGCGCCAAGCCTGCGTTCAAACTGCCGGTGACCGGGTCTTCCTGCATCCCGTCGCCCGCCAGAAAGGCCCGCACTTCAAACTGCGCCTCAGCGCCATCACGCTCAGCCGACCAAGGCGCCACCACACCCAAGGCCAGACCGTGTAATTGCGAGTAGTCCGGCTTAATCGCCAGCACCTGCTCGCGATCCGCCAGCAGCAGCGCCAACCAGCCCGGCCCGTTATCGACCCAACGCGCTTGCTGCACGGCGTGCGGCTCAATGCCCAAGCCTTGGCACACACGCTGTAACAACGCCTCATCGACCTCCCCAGTGCGCAACAAGGGCGGCGCGGTAAAGGCCAATTGCCCTGCGTTGCGGCGGACCCGGATCAGGCCTACCGCACACTCCTGAATGATCTCCTCACCACGCGGCTTGCCACCGGCTTCGAGCCAGGCATGGCAACTGCCCAACGTAGGGTGCCCGGCAAACGGCAACTCGCGCAGGGTGGTAAAAATCCGCAGCCGATAATCCGCCTCGGGGTTTTGTGGCTTCAGTACAAACGTGGTTTCACTGAGATTGGTCCAGCGCGCGAAATCGGCCATTTGCTCATCACTCAAGCCGTCGGCATTCAACACCACCGCCACCGGGTTGCCCTTGAGGGCCACCGTGCTAAACACATCAACTTGCTTGAAATCGAAGAGGCTCATGGCGGGTTCCTTGTGTAGTGAGTGGGCCATCCTACCGCTATGCAGGCGCTTTTTTTAAAAAGATCAAAAGATCGCAGCCTGCGGCAGCTCCTACAAAATTTTTGCGTAGCGCAGGGCTATGTTTTTGATCTGGCTCTTTATCTAAGAGCACCCTCTCCCTAGCCCTCTCCCGAAGGAGAGGGAACCGATTGGGGGATGCTGAAGATAATCGGTGGCCTGTATGCTGCGCGACAGCGCGGCGCCGGGGTAATCGACCGCGTTACTTGAACTGCCGGCTCAACCCCGGCGGTACGCCGCTGGTATCGGTTTCTTCCCAGGGCCCGTTCGGGCTGATCCCGCGGCTCCAGCCGTTGTCCCAGCGGTAGTAGGTACGCTGGCGATAGAAGATGTTGCTCTGGTCATCCAGCACATACACGCCAAGGCGGGCGTCCCAGTGGCTCGGGCCGCCCGGTGGCGGGGCGAAGGTGGCCGAGGTGCGCGGCAACGGTTTGGGCGGCTGCGGGATGGGCATGTCCGGCAGCGGCTTGTCCGAGGGTTGCGGTTGCGGGATCGGACTGGGTGGCGTAGGCGGCGTGGATTCGTACGGTTGATGAACCGAGCAAGCACTCAGGCCGATGGCCAGGCTAAGCAGGGTGATTCGAGCAAATACGGCCATAACGGGGTCTCGTGCAAGTCCTAAGGACCTATGGGAGCGGGCTTGCTCGCGATGCAAACGACGCGGTGTATCTGTTACACCTTGCCGATCTCATCGCGGGCAAGCCCGCTCCCACAGATTTGGCCCTGATGTATTTATTTATCCGGGCTGTCGATTGTCAGCTGTTGCAACGTCTGGGTGCTGTTGGGCAGCGGTTTGCCGCGCCCTACCCATTCGCCAGCGGTGGGCTGGCCTGCACGGGAGATGCGCGCAACCAGTTGGACTTCAGGAAAGTTAGACAGTTTCAACTGCGGCATCATTGCGTCGGCATCGCTCAGTTCCACGGTGATCGGCAGGTCCGCCACGGTCACGCGTTTGACCGCCAACGGGGCCGGCGGGCCCGACACGGCGCGAGCGAAGATGAACACGCTGTCGCCCGGCAACACACTGGCTTTGACAGCATCAGCCAAATCGACGCTGACTTTGATCGACGCCTGCGCCGCAGGCACGGGGGCGCTTTCAACCTTGCCGCCGCTGGCCAGCAATTGCCCGCGGGCGCGCTCGATGCCGCCCTCCAGCGCTTCGCGGGACGGGTCGCCTATAGGCAGTTCATTGAGCAGTCGCTGCCAGTAATTGATGGCCTCCTGATAACGCTGGCCCTCAAACGCCGCAATGCCAAGCAGGCCCAGGCTGGTGACTTCGTTGGGGTCGGCTTTCAAGGCTTCGTCGGTCAGGGCCTGGGTCTTGTCGCTCCACTTTTTATCGTCAGCAAAGTACTGCGCCTGCGCCCACTGGCCCAACAGCTCAGGTTGGCGCCCGGCCAGCGCTACGGCGCGTTCAAACACCTTGGCGGCCTCTGCCGAACGATTTTGTGCCATGTAGGCACGCCCCAGGAAGTACC
Organism: Pseudomonas sp. PS01297; assembly: GCF_029959305.1. Taxonomy (NCBI): domain Bacteria; kingdom Pseudomonadati; phylum Pseudomonadota; class Gammaproteobacteria; order Pseudomonadales; family Pseudomonadaceae; genus Pseudomonas; species Pseudomonas sp. PS01297. The sequence goes on along the minus strand of NZ_JASCPQ010000019.1, from coordinate 23,369 downwards.
AGCTCTCGGCCGAGTCCGGCTGGGCAGCAGCGGCCCGCTCAAGACGAGAGATCATTTGCTCTAGCGATTGCGGTGGCGTGGCGAACTCTTGGGTCAGTTCAACCTTGTCGCTGGCACCAAAGTGCAGGTACAGGCCTACACCCAGCACCGGCACCATGAACGCCGCCAGTATGGGCACTACTTTGCCTAAGCTGGAACTGCGCCCCGGCGCCACGCCTTCGGTGTCTGCCAGCAGCTCACGAGCGGCTTCGTCGCGACCGCTTTGCAGTTGTTGTTCGGTCAGCACGCCCTCTTCGCGCTGGCCCTGCAATTGCGCCACGCGCTCTTGGTACAGCGCCACGTTCAGGGCAGTGCGGTCTTCTTCACGCTGGGCACGGCGACCACGCAGCACCGGGATCAGCAAAAAACTCAGGGCGATGAGTAGCAGCAAGCCCGCTGCAAGCCAGAAATCAATCATTTTTGTTTTTATCCAGCAAGGTAGCGAGGCGCTGACGCTCCTCGGCAGAAAGAGTGTCCGAAGCTTCGGCCCGCGCTGTACGACGGCGACGCCCCACAATCACCCCGATCACCACTACACCGCCCACCAACAAAGCCAGCGGGCCGAACCACAGCACCGCGGTCTTGCTGGTCAACGCCGGTTTGTAGCGCACGAAGTCGCCGTAACGGTCGACCATAAAGTCGATGATCTGCTGGTTGTCCTTGCCCTCGCCCAGCATGCGGAAAATTTCGCGGCGCAGGTCGGTGGCAATCGGCGCGTTGGAGTCGGCAAGGTCCTGGTTCTGGCACTTGGGGCAACGCAGTTCTTGGGTCAGCTCGCGAAAACGCGCGCGCTCAGCGTCATTGGCAAATTCATAGGTGTCGATGGCCGCATGGGCGATGCCGGTCAAGGCCAGCCCGCACACCAGCGCTGCTAACCAACGCTTCATGGCTTGGCCTCATCAACCAGCGCCTGATACTTGCCGGCCAGTTGTTCGCGCCACACGCGCTCGTCGATCACGCCGACAAACTTGTGGCGGATGATGCCCTGGCTGTCGATCAGGAAGGTTTCCGGGGCGCCGTACACGCCCAGGTTCAAGCCCAGCGAACCGGCCTCATCGTTGATGTCCAGCTGGTACGGGTTGTGGAATTCCTTGAGCCACTGTTTCGCGTCCTCGTTGACGTCCTTGTAATTGACGCCATAGATCACCACGCCCTGCTCGGCCAGTTTGGTCAGCACCGGGTGCTCGACCTTGCACGAGATGCACCAGGTGGCCCAGACGTTAACCAGTGCCGGTTTGCCTTTGAGGTCGGCTTCGGTCAGGGTTTTTCCGCCCTCGACCGCTGGCAGACTGAACGCCGGGAACGGCTTGTCGATCAGGGTCGACGGCAGTTCGGTCGGGTCCAGATACAAGCCTTTGTACAGAAACCACGCCATGCCCAAAAACACCGCCAGCGGGGCCAGCATTAGCCAGCGTCTCATGCTGTTTCTCCTTTCATGCCCAGCGCGTCGCGCACGCGGGTTTTAACCTTGACTCGATAACGTCGGTCCAGCGCCGCCAGCAAACCGCCAAAGCCGGTGAGCAAACCGCCCAGCCAGATCCAGCGCACAAACGGTTTAACGTGGACCCGCACTGCCCAGGCGCCATCGCCCAGCGGTTCACCCAGCGCCACATACAGGTCGCGGGTAAAACCGGCGTCGATACCGGCCTCGGTCATCATCGAACTTTGTACCGTGTACAAACGTTTTTCCGGGTGCAGCACGCTCACTTGCTTGCCATTGCGCAGCACCCGCACGGTGCCTTTGTCCGAGGTGAAGTTCGGCCCTTCAAAATGTTGGGCGCCGTCAAAAATGAACTGATAACCGGCCAGCTCCATCGACTCGCCCGGCGCCAGGCGCAGATCGCGCTCGGCACTGTTTTGGCTCGACAGCACCACACCCAGCGCGCACACCGCGATACCCAAGTGCGCGATCTGCATGCCCCAATAACTGCGGGTCAGGCTGCGCAGGCCTTTGACCAGGCCCTTGTGACGGGTTTTGTCACCGATGTCGCGCACCCCGGCCAGCAACACCCAGGCCGCCAGCATAAAGGTCGCGATCACCGCCCAGTTGAAGTCGCCATAGGCCACACCGGCAATCACCGACAGCGCCGCGCTGCCCAGCAACACCGGGGTCAACATGCCCAGCAGCCATTTGACCGGGGTGTCTTTCCAGCGCACCAGCACACCCACCGCCATGACCACCATCAGCAAGGCCATCAACGGGATAAACAGCGCATTGAAGTACGGCGGGCCGACCGACATCTTCGCCCCGCTGATCGCGTCGAGAATCAACGGGTACAAGGTGCCGAGCAGAATCATCGAAGCGGCCACCACCAGAATCAGGTTGTTGCCCAGCAGCAACGTCTCACGTGACCACAGGTTAAAACCGACATGGCTTTTGACCACGGGCGCACGCAACGCAAACAACGTCAGCGAACCGCCCACCACAAACAGCAGGAAGATCAGGATAAACACGCCGCGCTCCGGGTCGGCCGCAAACGCATGCACCGACGTCAGCACCCCGGAACGCACAAGGAATGTCCCGAGCAAGCTCAACGAAAACGCGGCAATGGCCAGCAGCACGGTCCAGCTTTTAAACACACCACGTTTTTCGGTCACTGCCAACGAGTGAATCAGCGCCGTGCCGACCAGCCATGGCATGAAAGAGGCGTTTTCAACCGGGTCCCAGAACCACCAGCCGCCCCAGCCAAGCTCGTAATACGCCCACCACGAACCCAGGGTGATGCCAATCCCCAGAAAGGCCCACGCGACAATGGTCCACGGCCGCGACCAGCGCGCCCATGCCGCATCCAGTCGACCACCGAGCAAGGCCGCAATGGCAAAGGCAAAGGCCACCGAGAAACCGACATACCCCATGTACAACATCGGCGGGTGCACGATCAGACCGATGTCTTGCAGCAGCGGGTTAAGGTCGTTGCCATTGGCAGGCATTTGCGGCAGCAGGCGTGCGAACGGGTTGGAGGTGAGGATCAGAAACAGCAAAAATCCGACGCTGATCATGCCCATGATCGACAGCACGCGGGCCAGCATGACTTGCGGTAACTGGCGCGAGAACACCGACACGGCAAATGTCCAGCCGCTTAGAATCAGCGCCCAGAGCAACAGCGAGCCTTCGTGGGCACCCCACACGGCGCTGAATTTGTAGTACCAGGGCAAGGCGCTGTTGGAGTTGCTGGCCACGTAGCGGACCGAAAAATCGTCCGCCATAAAGGCGTAGGTGAGGCAACCGAAGGCAAACAGCATAAAAGCAAATTGCCCCCAGGCCGCCGGCTGGGCCAGGCCCATCCACAGTTTGTCGCCGCGCCAGGCACCGAGCAGCGGGACGATAGCCTGCACGATGGCAAAGCACAGCGCCAGAATCATGGCCAGGTGGCCCAATTCAGGAATAAACAGTCCAGACATCATCACTTAACCTCGTTAGCCGGTGCCGGGGCGGATTGGCCGCTCTCCTTCAGCGCCTTGGTCACCTCGGGCGGCATGTACTTCTCGTCATGCTTGGCCAGCACTTCGTCGGCCACCACCACACCCTGGGCGTTGAGCTTGCCCAACGCAACGATGCCCTGCCCTTCGCGGAACAGGTCCGGCAAGATGCCACGGTATTGAATGGTCACGCCCTTGTTGAAGTCGGTGACCACAAATTCGACGTCCAGCGAGTCGCCAGAGCGTTTCAGCGAACCGTTTTCAACCATGCCGCCCGCACGGATCCGCGTGTCCAACGGCGCTTCGCCATTGGCGATCTGGGTCGGCGTGTAGAACAGGTTGATGTTTTGCTGCAGCGCGCTCAGGGCCAGGGCAACGGCCGCGCCGATGCCCACCAGAATCGCCAAAATGATGATCAAACGTTTCTTGCGCTGCGGATTCACTTCGAATTCTCCCGGCGCAAACGACGCGCCTCTTGTTGCAGATAACGCCGACGCGCCGTCAGCGGCAACGCCACGTTAAGCGCCAGCACCGCCAGGCAAATGCCGTAGGCCGACCACACATACAGGCCATGCTGGCCCATGGCGACAAAGTCGCTGAAAGAAGCAAAACTCATCGCGTACCCTCCAGCGCTTTTAACACTTCAGCCTTGGCCCAACTGCTGCGCGCTTCGCGCTTGAGCACTTCGAGGCGCATGCGCAGCAACAGCACCGCGCCAAAAAAACAATAAAAACCCAGCACGGTGAGCAGCAACGGCAGCCACATTTCTACAGGCATCGCCGGTTTTTCAGTGAGGGTAAAAGTGGCACCCTGGTGCAGGGTGTTCCACCACTCCACCGAGTATTTGATGATCGGGATGTTGATCACGCCCACAATCGCCAGCACCGCGCAGGCCTTGGCCGCGCTGTCGCGATTGGTAATGGCGTTGCCCAGGGCAATCAGGCCGAAGTACAGAAACAGCAGAATCAGCATCGAGGTCAGGCGCGCATCCCAGACCCACCACGAGCCCCAGGTCGGTTTGCCCCAGATGGCCCCGGTCACCAGCGCCACGGCGGTCATCCACGCGCCGATGGGGGCGGCGCATTGCAGCGCGACGTCAGCGATTTTCATCTTCCAGACCAGTCCCACCACCCCGCACACCGCCAGCATCACATAGCAGGACTGCGCCAGCATGGCGGCCGGAACATGGATATAAATGATCCTGAAACTATTACCCTGCTGGTAGTCCGGTGGCGCAAAAGCCAGGCCCCAGATCACGCCGACGACCATCAGCAGCACGGCGGCAATGCTCAGCCAAGGCAGTAAACGTCCACTGATGGCATAGAACCATTTGGGTGAGCCGAGTTTGTGAAACCAAGTCCAGTTCATCACGCTGTTTCCATCACGGTGCTTTGACGCGGCCTGTGCACGGCCTCATCAACGCGCGGGTCTTTACTGGCCTGTGCAGGGCCAGACCTCATTATTTATTCGCCGACACTGATCTTCAGGCCGGCCGCTATTGCAAAAGGTGTAAGGGTGACTGCCAGCACGGTCAGGCTGGCAAGCCAGAGCAGATAACCGGTCGCAGGCATGCCTTGCAAAGCTGCTTGCAAAGCCCCGCTGCCCAAAATCAGCACCGGGATATACAAGGGCAAAATCAGCAACGCCAACAGCAAGCCGCCGCGTTTAAGCCCCACGGTCAGCGCGGCGCCCACCGCGCCGAGCAAGCTCAGCACGGGCGTTCCGAGCAACAACGACAACAACAGCACCGGCAAACAGGCCACCGGCAATCCCAGCATCAGCGCCAGCAACGGTGACAAAATCACCAGTGCCAGCCCGGAAAACGCCCAGTGTGCCAGCACCTTGGCCAACACCAGTAGCGCCAGAGGGTGCGGCGAAAGGACCCACTGCTCCAGTGAACCGTCTTCGAAATCACTGCGAAACAGCCCGTCCAGCGAGAGTAAAACCGCTAATAGCGCTGCCACCCAGAGCAGTCCGGGAGACAAGGTTTGCAACAATTGAGACTCCGGGCCAACCGCCAGCGGGAACATCGCAATCACAATTGCGAAGAACACCAGCGGGTTGGCCAACTCGGCCGGGCGGCGAAACAACAAGCGCGCTTCACGGGCCAACAACGATGCAAACACACTCATACGGCCCACTGCCCCAGATCAATGTCGCGATAACCGGCAGGTGTGCGGGTCAAGGTATGGTGCGTGGTCAACACCACCATGCCGCCCCGCTCACAGTGGCTGGCCAAGTGTTCTTCAAGGGCCGCAACGCCTTGTTTGTCGAGCGCAGTAAACGGCTCGTCGAGAATCCACAGCGCCGGGCTGTCCAGGTGCAACCGGGCCAAAGCAACGCGCCGCTGCTGCCCGGCCGACAAGGTATGGCACGGCACGTCTTCAAACCCCTGCAAGCCCACGGCGGCCAATGCGGCCCAAATCGCCTCACGGCTCGCCGGACGATGCAGGGCGCACAGCCAATGCAGGTTTTCTTCGGCGCTCAGCAAATCTTTGATCCCGGCCGCATGGCCGATCCACAGCAGATTGCTGGCCAGTTCTGCACGCTGCTCGTTCAACCGTTGCCCGCTCAGCCGAATCTCGCCCTCGGTGGGCTGCATCAGGCCCGCCAACAAGCGCAGCAGGCTCGTCTTGCCGCTGCCGTTGGGGCCGCTGATCTGTAGCATGTCGCAGGAGCTGAGTCGCAATTCGAGATTTTCAAATAGCAGGCGCCCGTCACGCTCACAGGTCAGCGATACGGTTTCTAAAAGAGGGCTGGTCACGTCGTTGAGGCCTTCACGGTTCAAGTCGGCCCGGGCGTGGCCGTTAAAGTGATGCAGGATAGATACATTTGCGGCCTGTTTAAGAGAGCTGGATCAAAGAATTGTGTTGTTTTTAGGCACCTTAAACGATGGGGCAGCATTATACATGCCATGTCCTACTCTAAAGAGGGCATATTCATAAGGTTGTAACAATGAAAAGCGACATGAATATTCCACCCATCCCACCTGCTGCGTCCAATCCCGTACGCCCCGGTGCAGCAGGCGGTGAAGTGCTCAAGTTGCTGCAACCGCTCGAGGGTTTGATCAGTCCGGGGCAAAGCGCCCAGGCGCAAGTGCTGTCACTTAAACAGGGCGATGCGGTGTTTCAGCTGCTGCTCAAGCTGACCCTGGACAGCGGCCGCCAAACCAACGTGCAGGTCAGCAGCAACCAGCCGTTGCCTCTGGGCACGCTGCTGTCGGTGACGCAACCTTCACCCGCCAGCCTGGCGATCAGCCTGCAACAAGCCCTGAGCAACAATGCCAGCGCCCTCACCCGCCTTGATCCGCAGCAACTGCCGGTGGGCACGTTAGTACAAGGCAAAGTGCTGAGCACCCAGGTGTTGGCGCAAGCCGCCGGGCAACCGGCCGTCTATCGCTCACTGGTGACCTTGCTTAATAGCGCCTTGAGCGGCAGCACCCTGACCGTCGACAGCCCGCGACCTTTGCGCGTTGACAGCTTGCTGACCGCGCAAGTGCAAGGCAGCCAGAGCCTGAACTTCGTACCCCTGAGCGGCCGCCAAGACCAACTGGCGATTACCCAGCAACTGGCTGCCCAACAAAGCCGCCAGGGCTCGCTCGACGGCCTGTTGAACGCCCTGCAGAAACTTCCACCCAGCGAGAGCATGCCCGACGCTTTGCGCGCCTCTATCGACAAGTTGTTGAGCGGCTTGCTTACGCCGCAACAACTGAGCAACCCCGCCACACTCAGTAATGCCCTGCTCAACAGCGGCGCATTTCTCGAAGCCAAGCTGCTCGATGGGCAGTTACAGAACCTCGCCCCCGACATGAAAGCCACCTTGTTGCGACTCATTGCGCAAATGGTACCCGGCGTGCCGGCTAACCCCACTTTCAACCCCGGTGTCGCCGCCAGCACCCAGGCGCAAGCCCTGCCGACGTTTGTGCGCAATGCACTGGGCATGCTTGGGCAAGTCAGCGCCAAACCGCAGCCGGGCGGTTTTCCGCTGCCGCCGCGCCTGCTGCAACGGGGCGAAGGCGAAGACAGCCTGGAAAACCTGCTCAAGCTCGCCGCCGCTGCCATTTCGCGCCTGCAAAGCCATCAATTGTCGAGCCTGGAGCAAAGCGGGCGCACCGCAGACGGTAGCCTGCTGACCACCTGGCAACTGGAAATCCCCCTGCGCAACGCCCACGACATCGTGCCGTTGCAGGTCAAGTTCCAGCGTGAAGATCCGCCCGAGCAAGGGCCTGAAGACAAACGCGAACACCGCGAAAGCAAAGATCAACTGTGGCGGGTTGAACTGGCCTTTGACCTCACGCCGCTGGGCCCGCTGCATGTGCAGGCGCAACTGCTGCGCGGCAACCTGTCCGGCCAGTTGTGGGCGCAACACAGCGCCACCGCCGAACTGATCGCCAGCCAACTGGACGTGCTGCGCCAGCGCCTGAAGGACGCGGGGCTCAGCGTGACCGATCTCGATTGCCATCAGGGCACTCCGCCCGCCCATGGCCATACCCCCCTTGAACAACGCTGGGTCGACGAAACCGCATGAGCACACCCCCCGAACCGCGTCAGGCGATTGCCCTCAAGTACGACGGCAAACAGGCGCCCACCCTGACCGCCAAAGGCGACGACGCACTGGCCGAAGCCATCCTCGCACTGGCCCGCGAGTACGAAGTGCCTATTTATGAGAATGCTGAGCTGGTCAGATTATTGGCGCGCATGGAGCTGGGCGACAGCATCCCCCAGGAGCTGTACCGAACCCTGGCTGAAATCATTGCTTTTGCCTGGCAGCTAAAAGGCAAATACCCACAAGGATTTGACCCGGATGCAGGGCCGGTGGAGCGCGACATCACGCCGCCGTAACCCCACCGTTCAGCGCACTGTCGACGTGCTGCGCCGCGTCCAGCAGTTGGCTGTCGCTGCGAAAACCTCCCACCACTTGCAGCCCGACCGGCAGTTCGCCCGGCGCTCTGGGCAGCGGAAGGTTGATCTGCGGCAAGCCAAATGCCATCCAAAACTTGCAGAAGTCAGACGGCCCTGTGGCCTCCAGCCCCAGGGGCGCGACCATGCCGCAGCTGGCCCCGAGCATGGCGTCATAAGGAGCAAACAGCGCTTTGAGGACCGGGACCAGCGCGGCCAGGCGGGCCTTGGCGGCGGTTTCCTGCTGCCACGTGGTCTGTTGGGCCCGCTCGATCATGGCCACTACCTGCGGGCTGAGTAACTCAGGGCTGGCTTGCCATTCTTTAGCCAGCGAACGCGCACCCTCGCAATCGTTGATCAACAGATGGTCGTCAAACACCCCGGCAAACGCCTCGGGCAACTCGACCTGCGTCACCGTGTGCCCCGCCGCGCTGAGCACCTCGAGTGACGCCAACAACGCGTCGGCCACCGGCTGTTCAATGTCGCCCCAGCGTGACGTGCGGCAAAATCCAAACGCTCTGCGCCCGCTCGCCCTAGGGCTGCTGGTCAGCCCCGGAATCAGCACCTGCGCAACCAAAGCCAGATCCCCCACCGAGCGCCCATACCAGCCCAACGTGTCAAAGCTCGGCGCCAGCGGCTTGATCCCCTCCAGAGAGACCAGCCCGTAGGACGGTTTGAACGCATATAAGCCACAGTACGACGCAGGCTTGAGCAACGATCCAGCGGTCTGCGTGCCCAGCGCCAGAGGAAAAAACCCGGCCGCCATGCCCGCAGCAGAACCGGCGCTGGAGCTACCGGGTGTTCTGCTCAGGTCATGGGGGTTACGCGTTGGCCCGGTCTGCATATAAGCAAACTCGGTGGTATGGGTCTTGCCCATGATCAGCGCGCCCGCCTGGCGCAGCAGCGTCACCACATGGGCATCGCGCGAGGGTTGGTTGCCTTGATAGATCGGAGAGTAAAAACACGTGGGATGATCATGGGTGTCAATGATGTCCTTGACGCCCACCGGCACACCCGCGAGCAAACCGTTGAGTGCAGGCCCTTTCAACTGCGCCACTTGCGTGCGCAGCGCGGCGGGGTCCAGCGAAACAAAGGCCTGGATGTCAGCTTCGCGCGCATGGGTGTGCGCCAAAAAATGCTCAGCAACTTCGGCGGGGCTGATACGCGCAGTGCGCACCTGCTCGGCAATCATCCCGGCATCGGCGGTGTCTAGAAGGCTCATGGTTGAACTCACCTCTTGGCTTTAAGGGTGTTAAACGGCGTACACCGATGACCAATCGGTGAATCCTTTGATCTCAATGGGATTGCCCGACGGATCAAGAAAAAACATCGTCGCCTGTTCACCCGGCGTTCCCACAAAGCGTCGGGTAGGCACCATCACAAAGTCGACGCGGCGATCCTCCAGCCGCGCTTTCAACGCCAGCCAGTCCGGCATTTCCAGCACCACCCCAAAATGCGGCATGGGCACCCAATGCTCGCCCACTTTGCCAGTGTTAGTGACGGCAAACGGCTCGCCCAGATGCAGTGACAATTGATGGCCGAAAAAGCTGATGTCCAGCCAGGTCTCAGTGCTGCGCCCCTCGATGCAGCCCAAAACCCCGCAATAGAACCCACGCGCAGCGGCCAAATCGTGAACGTGGTAAGCGAAATGAAATAGCGATTTCACAGCAAGCTCCTTGAGCCGGATGCGGCCACATGATCGGGGCAGAAAGCATGCCGCGTCATGCTCAAAAGAGATAACCTGTTATTTTTTTCCAGAACGAAATTAATTCTTATGGATACGCGCTACCTGAAAAGCCTGATCGCAGTGGTGGAATGCGGATCCATTGCCAAGGCCGCACGCCTTGAAGGATTGACCGCGGCCGCGATCAGCCAGCGCATCGTCGCGCTGGAACGCCAACTGGGGCTGGAGTTGTTGCTGCGCGTCGGGCATGAGGCCAAGCCCAGCGCCGCGTGCCTGGACTTATTGCCCAGAGCACGGCGCATCACCCATGAAATAGCGCTGCTGGCCGGCGATGCCGACGCTGAGGGGCTGACCGGCCCGTTGCGCATCGGCGCGATTTCAACCGCGCTCACTGGCATCCTGCCAGCTGCTTTGCGCACCTTGACCGGCACAAGCCCGCAGCTAAAGCCGATCATTGTGCCGGGCACCTCGCGCTCGCTGTTTCAGGCATTAGAAGCCAATGAGCTGGATGCCGTGATTGTGGTAGCACCGCCATTTGATCTGGCCAAGCGGTTTAATGCGCAGTTGTTGCGCCGGGAACCCTTGGTGTTTATTGCCCGTGAAACCTCGCCCGAGAGCGTCAACCTGCGTTTGCAGAGCCAGCCCTACATTCAATACGACCCCGACGCCTGGGGCGCCCGGCATGCTTCGCAGTACCTGCAAGACCACGGTTTGCTGCCTACCGCCGTGCTGGAACTGGACGCCCTGGAAACAATAGCCCTGCTGACCGCTGAAGGGTTGGGCGTGAGCCTGGTGCCCCGTTGGTCCGGCTTTGAACGCTGGGCCAGCGGTTGCGTGGCAGAGCCCGTGGGCGACGAGCGTTACCACCGCGAGATCGTCCTGATCAGCCACGCACACAGCGCCAAACCACGGATGGTTGCAGCGCTGAGCAGTGCGTTGTTGCAGCCGTAAATTACGATCTATACCCCTCCCCTGTAGGAGCGAGCTTGCCTCGCGATCTTTTGATCTTGATCTGGCTGTTGATCCAGGAGGCCCCGTTAAATCACGCTGGCCGAACGCAGGTTTTATCTACCCAGATCAAGAGCCCCCTCACCCTAGCCCTCTCCCGAAGGAGAGGGAACTGATTGGGGGATGCTGAAGATTATCGGTGGCCTGTTTACTACGCGACAGCGTGGTGTCGAAGATGGAGCTGCAGCTACAGCAAAAGCCCCTTCAACACCGTCTCAAGCTCAACCTGCTCTTTGCGCGGCGTGCCGGCAAATTCGATCCAGCCTTCGTTGAAGCCATCGATCATCTGCATGCGTGGCAACGGGTTGCGCATGCCCTGCTCGCTAAACAGCGCCTGCCAGCGATCACGCGGCACGACCTGCATGCTCACCGGTTTGTCGAGCAAGCGGGCGAAGGTCTCGGCAATCTGGTTCGGGGTAATACGCTGCGCGCCTTCCAGTTCAACAATGCGCTGCCCTTGCCAGGTCTCCTGCAACAACTCGGCAGCTACCCGCCCCACGTCCGCCGTGGCAATCATGGGTACCGGCTTGTCCAACGGCTGCAGAAAGCTTGGGATCAACCCGCTCTCAATCGCCGGGGCGACATCCCACAAGGCGTTCTCCATAAACCAGCCGGGGCGCAGAAACGTCACCGGCATGGCCAGCGACCCCAAAGCCTGTTCAAGTAGCTGCAACTGGTTCAGCAGGTTGGGCTGTGCGGCCTGAGCGCCGATGGTTGACAGGCAAACCACCTTGCCCGGCCGGGCGCATTGCAGTGCCTGGCGAATGTTGTCGACCAGCACCCGCGCCTCAAGGAACCCCGGCGAAGGGTCGAAGTTGGACGGCAACATGATGAACACCCCGTCGACACCGCTAAACGCCTGCGTCATGGCCTGGGCATCGTCGACTTCTGCCAGCGCCAGCTCACAACCCAATTGGGCCCAAGGCAGCCCTTTTTCGGCACTGCGCACCACCGCCCGCACCGGCTGACCGGCACCTAGCAATGCCCGCGCGACAGCGCCACCCACTTTCCCGGTAATGCCTGTGACTGCGTACATATGTGCCTCTCCTCAACTCAAACAACGGCTGTTGTGTTGGCAGAAATTATCAAGCGCAGACACCTGATTCTTCGATAGCATCAGTGTCATTGCATACGTGACAGGTAATCACTAATGAGCTTTGATCCGGGTTTGGCCAGCGGCATGGGCGTGTTGAGCGCGGTGGTCGACAGCGGCAGTTTTGCCAAGGCCGCCGACCGGCTGGACATCACGCCTTCCGGGGTAAGCCGGGCAATTTCGCGGCTGGAGAAACGCTTGGGCATTCGCCTGTTCGACCGCACCACGCGCTCGGTGCAATTGACCGATGAAGGGTGTCGCTTTTATCAGGAAGTCGCCCCGCTGCTGGCCGGGCTTGAAGACGCGGCCAATTCGGCGGCTGACAGCGCGCTGACCGTACGCGGGCGCTTGCGGGTCAATATCGACCCGTATTTCTCAAGGCTGGTACTGGGCCCGGTATTGGGCGAGTTCATGCGCCGCCACCCGCAATTGCAGCTGGACTTGCACACCAAAGACCAACTGGGCGATCTGGTGGCTGACGGCTTTGATCTGGCCATTCGCTTTGGCCACCCGCAGTCGTCTTCGCTGGTGGCGCGCAAGCTCATGGAGGTGCGCGTACTGACCGTCGCCGCACCCGCGTATTTCCAGCGTTACGGGCGCCCTGACAGGCCGCAGGACCTTGAACACGGCCAGCACGTGTGCATCGACTTTCGCGACACACAGACCGGACGACCGTTTGCGTGGGAGTTTCATCGCGACGGGCACATACTCATCGTGCCCACCAATGGCCGGTTGATCATCAACGACGCCAGCACCTTGTACAGCGTGTGCGAGCACGGTCACGCGGTGGCGCAAATGCTCGATCTGGGGCTGGCGCCCGCGCTCAAGGACGGGCGCCTGGTAGACGTATTCCCCGACTGGCCCGATGAGCGTTTTCCGCTGTACGCGTTCTACCCGTCGCGGCATTTACCGGCGGCTAAAGTGCGGGCGTTTCTGGAATTTGTGCAGGGGTTGTGTTGAGTTCACGTCGCAGACAATGACCATGATCTACCTGTCAGTTCTGCTAGTAGACAACGCCATTCATACAACCGATTCTGCGATCTTGAACTTACCTGACAGGAGTTCCGGGCATGGCCGCTATGTATCGTTATGATCCGCTGGATCGATTGATGAGTTGTTTGTCAGACACGCAAGCCAGCGGACAACGCTTTTATTGCGCCAATAAACTTGTGACAGACATTCAAGGACCGGCCAGTTATTCGCTGTTCCAATACGACAAAAACAGCTTGGCACAGTTTCGCCAACAAGGACCTCAACGGGAAAACATTCTATTAGCCAATGACCCACAAGGTTCGGTGACTCAAGCAATAACAGAAACACAGTTTAATACCCTTACTTATACCCTTTACGGATATCAGTCCGATCACAGCGGGTTCGTCAGTCTATTAGGTTTTAATGGCGAGCGTTGCGAGTCGTTGACCGGACATTATTTATTGGGCAATGGCACTCGCGCTTTCAATCCCGTACTGATGAGATTCAATAGCCCTGACCCCATGAGCCCCTTTGAGGGCGGAGGCATAAATGCTTATGCCTATTGTAGAAACGACCCCATTAACTGGAATGACCCGTCGGGCAATATTCCCATAAAGAAGATAGCTTCCTTAGTCACTAAAATACCAAGAGTCAAGCCTGCAAAGACTGCAGTTGAGCGCGCAAAACAGGCGTTCAGCAACACTCAGAGTGCACTTAAAAAAAGGTTAGATTATTATCTAGCCGTCGACGCTGAAAAACGGGGTGAATTTATAGGTCGTGTCTCAGTCTATGAGACACCCTCATCGACTATCGATATCAATAAAGCGTATACAGATGCTCAAGCAATTTACAAATTTAATGTAAAGCCTCGACCCAACATAGAACCCTATTATTTCCCTGGCCCACCCGGCCACCCTTCCGCAGTAGACACCACCGCATTTGACGCCACCAATATTTACTTTGAAAGCAAAAAAAAACAACTACTAAACACACCAACAAACCAAAGAAGTGAAAGGCATAATTATGAATTAAATAAATTAAGCCACCAGATAATGTACAACAAACAAAACCGACTTATTCATATTCACAACTCACTTAAAAACATCCGAAACGCCTAAATACTCACTCTAAAGAAACAATATTTTATCAATACGCTGCGGACTAAGAGACGTCCCGTTTCAACCCTTGTGCATCTTGCTCATCAACTCGGCCTCGGCCTGGGTCAGGCCACAGGACTGGGTCAGTTCGTCGACGCTGGCGCCCATGCCGACCAGTCGCGCGGCCTGGTCAAAGGACAGGCTGGTAGGGTCGCGTTGTTCAAGGCGGGTGAGTTTTTCGGGCAGGGGGGCCACCACCGAACGCATTTCGTGCAGTTCTTCGCCCATTTGCACGTTGCCGTTCTGGTAAGTATCCAGACGGCGGCTGAGTTCCTTGAGGCGGCGGTCGCGGCGGGCGTCGGCCTCGGCCTGCTGCACGGCGGCCACGCGCTGTTTGCGCACGTAGAGCACAAACGCACACAGGCTCGCAGCCCACAGCAGGGCCAGCACGATTACCGCCACCTCAAGGATCAATCAGATGTTCTCCAGGTCTGACCACTCGTCTTCGGTCATCATTTTGTTCAGCTCAACCAGAATCAGCAACTCGCCGTTCTTGTTGCACACGCCTTGAATGAACTTGGCCGACTCGTCGTTGCCCACGTTCGGCGCCGTTTCGATTTCAGACTGACGCAGATACACCACTTCCGCCACGCTGTCGACCAGAATGCCCACCACTTGCTTGTCGGCTTCGATGATGACGATGCGTGAGTTGTCGGTGATTTCAGCGTTGTACAAGCCAAAACGCTGACGGGTGTCGATGACGGTCACCACGTTGCCGCGCAGGTTGATGATGCCCAACACATAGGCTGGCGCACCCGGCACCGGGGCAATTTCGGTGTAGCGCAGCACTTCCTGCACTTGCATGACGTTGATGCCGTAGGTCTCGTTGTCCAGCTTGAAGGTGACCCATTGCAGGATCGGATCATCGGAACCCTGTGCGGCTGATTGCTTCATACCCCAAACCCCTGACTAAAAACTTAACGGTGTGTGTTGTCTAACCGCGCTCAAGCCCGGTCATTTATGTATCCACCTGATGGCGGGTCGCGCCGCTGGCGATCAAGTCGGCAAGTTCTGCCACGTCCAGCAACGCGCACATGTGTTCGATCACAGTGCCCGCCAACCACGGGCGTTGCCCGCGCTGCGAACGCCATTTGATCTGGTTAGGGTCCAGGCGCAATGAACGGCTGACCTGATGCACCGCCAGCCCCCATTCATAGCCCTGAACCGAAATAACGTATTGCAGTCCTTCACGAAAATCGTCGCGGTAACGCTCCGGCATTACCCAGCGCGCCGTGTCGAGCACGTTGAGCTTGCCGCTCTGGCTCGGCAGAATGCCCAAAAACCAGTCAGGCTGACCAAACAGCGGGGTCAACTCGCGATTGTGCAACGCGTAAATCGAACCCAGGCACACCAGCGGCACCGCCAGGGTCAGACCTGCGACATCGAACAACAGGCATTCAAACGGCTCGCTGGCCCACGCCGGGCGACCATCGTCCTGCACCGGCAAGCGGGTGCCGGTTGCGTTAGGGCGCGGCACGTCGAGCAGCGGTGGCGCCAGTAAGTCGGCATTCGGCAGCACCTCTGACAACGGCACCGGCACCGCCAGTTCCTGCACAGGCTCCTGAGGCGTCAGGCGGGCATCACGGACTTGCTCTTCCAGCACCGCAGCGGCGAATTCGTCCAGCGCCTCGGGCTCGGCCGTCAGTACAGGCTCCGGCGCTTGCAGCGCCTCTTCGGTTGTATCAAACAGCAAGTTGTCCAGGTAAGCCTGCAAGGCTACTTGCGGGCTTGTAGACAGCGCGACCGGTTGCTTCATCAGGTGCCTCACTCAACCTTGGCGCGACCATGACCTCTAAGGGTTATCGGCCACGCCATGCAGATACTTGAATGCACGCCCAGCTCACACCGGCTGCGGTGTGAGTTGCTGGGTCAACATGTGTTTGAGCAACGCGCGATACGCAATCGCACCCCGGCTTTTGCCGTCGAACTGCGAAGGCGTGAGCCCTGCCCGGCTGGCGTCACGCAGACGCGTGTCGACCGGGATAAAGCCCTGCCACAGCGTTTCGGGGTGTGAGTCACGCAGTACCCGCAAGGTGCTCATGGAAGCCTGGGTGCGGCGGTCAAACAGGGTCGGCACGATGCAGAACGGCAATGCCTGTTTGCGCGAGCGGTTGATCATCGCCAGGGTGTTGACCATGCGCTCCAAGCCCATCAGGGCCAAGTGTTCGGTTTGCACCGGGATGATCAACTGCTGGCTGGCCGCCAATGCATTGACCATCAGCACGCCGAGCAAGGGCGGGCTGTCGATGATCGCGTAGTCGTAGTCCTGCCACAGTTGCGCCAGGGCACGGGCGATCACCAGCCCCAGGCCACTCTGGCCCGGCGATTGGCGCTCAAGCGTTGCCAGTGCGGTGCTGGCCGGCAACAAGGCAATCTGCTCGTTGCTGGTGGGTAACAGGAGTTGCGCGGTCAGGCCGTCGGGCACCTGCCCCTTGTGCAAGAACAGGTCGTAATTGCTGTGCTCAAGGGCGTCCGGGTCATAACCGAAATAACTGGTCATGGAGCCATGCGGGTCGAGATCGACCACGACCACGCGCTTGCCCGCCTCGGCCAGCAAACCCGCCAGGGCGATGGAGGTGGTGGTCTTGCCGACCCCACCTTTTTGATTAGCTACAGTCCAGACTCTCATTCAGTTATTCCTCCCGGTTGCACGCGTGCCGACCGAGAATTGCCATGCACTTATAGGGACGGTGACGGGGAATTGACGGCATTCCCTCGAACCAGCGGCGTTGATCGTGGCGGTGCAGTTTGTGTGCCAGCACGCTTCAAAGCGGCATCCGGTGTGACGTTGGCGGCGCCGCTGCTGGTCAAACTGCGACGCACTTCCAGGTTGCGTGACACCACCAGCACCACGCGACGGTTGAGCGCACGCCCTTCTGGCGTTGCGTTATTGGCCACCGGCTGAAACTCGGCGTAGCCCACCGACGCCATGCGCCCCGGGTCTACGCCTTGCATCGCCAGCATGCGCACAATGCTCGCCGAGCGCGCTGACGATAGCTCCCAGTTGGTGGGATATTGCGCAGTACGAATCGGCAGATTATCGGTAAACCCTTCGACGTGAATCGGGTTGTCGAAGGGTTTAAGGATCGCCGCCACCTTGTCGATGATGCTGAACGCCAGGTCATTGGGCA
This sequence comes from Pseudomonas sp. PS01297, assembly GCF_029959305.1. Lineage (NCBI taxonomy): Bacteria > Pseudomonadati > Pseudomonadota > Gammaproteobacteria > Pseudomonadales > Pseudomonadaceae > Pseudomonas > Pseudomonas sp. PS01297. The sequence goes on along the minus strand of NZ_JASCPQ010000019.1, from coordinate 5,967 downwards.
TCGCATCGCCGCTGCCAAACAGCAGGCTGGAGTTGAGTTCGATCTCGACCCACAGCTCGTTGCCACGCACGGTGAGCTGGTGCGAGGCAATTAAGTCGCCAAAGGCCTGGGTGATGTCATTGGCGATGGTTTTCAGCGGATCGTCCTGGGCCTGGCCCAACCCCGCGTCAGTGTTTTCGCTGTCTTTGATCAGCGGCTCGGCCGGCTTGGTGGTCAGCGGGCGCTCTTCGCCCACCGGGATCGGCTTGATGCTGCGCTCGGTGTCGTTGAACACCCCCACCAGCGCCTGCGAGATCACTTTGTACTTGCCTTCGTTAATCGACGAGATCGAGTACATCACCACAAAAAAGGCAAACAGCAAGGTGATGAAGTCTGCGTAGGACACCAGCCAGCGTTCATGATTGACGTGCTCTTCAGCAGCGCGGCGGCGTCGGCTCATCGTTACCCCGTAAACCCTTGGAGTTTGAGTTCGATGGCCCGCGGGTTCTCACCCTCGGCAATCGACAGGATGCCTTCAAGCAACATCTCGCGGTACAACGACTGGCGCAACGCAATGGCCTTGAGCTTGCTGGCAATGGGCAGCAACACCAGGTTGGCGCTGGCCACCCCGTAAATGGTCGCCACAAACGCCACGGCAATGCCGCTGCCCAACTGCGTCGGGTCGGCCAGGTTGCCCATCACATGGATCAAGCCCATCACCGCGCCAATGATGCCGATGGTCGGCGCATAACCGCCCATGCACTCAAACACTTTGGCGGCTTCAATGTCACGGGTTTCCTGGGTCATGTAGTCGACCTCCAGCACGCTGCGAATGGCTTCGGGTTCAACCCCGTCCACCAGCAGTTGCAGGCCCTTGCGCGAGTAGCTGTCGGGCTCGGAATCGGCCATGCCTTCAAGGCCCAGCAAGCCTTCCTTGCGCGCCGTGAGGCTCCAGTTGACGACGCGGTTGATGCCGCCCGCCATGTCGATCTGCGGCGGGAAGAAAATCCAGCCCACGGTCTGGATCGCCCGCTTGAAGGCGCTCATGGGCGACTGCAACAGTGCGGCGCCAATGGTGCCGCCCAAAACGATGAGTGCCGCCGGGCCATTGGCAAGCGCGCCCAGGTGCCCGCCTTCGAGGTAGTTGCCGCCGATAATCGCGACAAAGGCCATGATGATGCCGATCAGGCTGAGCACGTCCATCAGTGACACGCCTCAACCAAGTGGCGGCCCATGTCATCAAGGCTGTACACCGCGTCAGCGAGGTTGGCCTTAACAATGGCCATGGGCATGCCGTAGATCACGCAGCTGGCTTCGTCTTGCGCCCACACCTGGCTGCCGCCCTGCTTGAGCAAGCGCGCGCCTTCACGGCCGTCTGCGCCCATGCCGGTCAAGACCACCGCCAAAACTTTGTCACCGTAGGTCTTGGCCGCCGAGCCAAAGGTGATGTCGACACTGGGCTTGTAGTTCAGGCGCTCATCGCCCGGCAGAATCCGTACCATGCCGCGACCGTCGATCATCATTTGTTTGCCGCCCGGTGCCAGCAAGGCCAGCCCGGGGCGCAAGGTGTCGCCGTCTTCGGCTTCCTTGACGCTGATGCGGCACAGCTTGTCCAGACGCTCGGCAAAGGCTTTGGTGAACGCCGCCGGCATATGCTGCACCAGCACAATGGGCGCCGGGAAATTGCCCGGCAACTGGGTCAATACCCGCTGCAACGCGACCGGGCCACCGGTTGACGTGCCAATGGCCACCAACTTGTAAGGCTTGCGTTTGGGTGCAGGCGAATGAGCGGCCGGGGCTGGCGCCGCACGGCTGGCAATCGGTGTGGTGCGGGTCGGCGCGGGGGCAGGCGCAGGCGCCCCAGCCAGCGGCGCACGGCTCACAGGTGCCGGTGCGGCAACGGGCGGCGGCGCGCTGTAGCTGGACAGGCGCCGGTTGCTGCGCGAAATGGTATGGACCTTTTCACACAGTAGCTGTTTGACCTTGTCGGGGTTGCGCGAGATGTCTTCGAAATTTTTCGGCAGGAAGTCCACGGCCCCGGCGTCCAGCGCATCGAGGGTCACGCGCGCGCCTTCATGGGTCAGCGACGAGAACATCAAGACCGGCGTCGGGCAGCGCTGCATGATGTGGCGCACCGCGGTGATGCCGTCCATCATCGGCATTTCGTAGTCCATGGTGATCACGTCGGGCTTGAGCGCCAACGCCTGATCAATTGCTTCCTTGCCATTGGTGGCGGTGCCGATCACTTTAATCGTCGGGTCAGCCGACAGAATTTCCGACACACGACGGCGGAAAAACCCAGAATCGTCCACCACCAGGACCTTGACTACCATAAACACTCCGTTAGGCGGCAGGGCACGCTGGCGCGCCCTGCTACGAGAATCAAATACGCCGCGAGGCGTAGTGCTTGAGCATGCTCGGCACATCCAGGATCAAGGCAATGCGACCGTCACCGGTAATGGTGGCGCCCGACATGCCCGGCGTGCCCTGAAGCATTTTGCCCAACGGTTTGATCACCACTTCTTCCTGGCCCACCAGTTGATCGACGACAAAGCCGATGCGCTGGGTACCAATCGAGATAATCACCACATGCCCTTCGCGTTGCTCTTCATGGGCGGCCGAGGCCACCAGCCAGCGCTTGAGGTAGAACAGCGGCAACGCTTTGTCGCGCACGATCACCACTTCCTGGCCGTCGACCACGTTGGTGCGCGACAGGTCCAGGTGGAAAATTTCGTTGACGTTGACCAGCGGGAAGGCAAACGCCTGATTGCCCAGCATGACCATCAGGGTTGGCATGATCGCCAGGGTCAGCGGCACCTTGATGACGATTTTTGAGCCCTTGCCCAAGGTCGACTCAATGGCCAACGAGCCATTGAGCTGGGCGATCTTGGTTTTCACCACGTCCATGCCCACGCCACGGCCCGACACGTCAGAAATCTCGGTCTTGGTCGAAAAGCCCGGGGCAAAGATCAGGTTGTAGCAGTCGTTTTCGCTCAGGCGATCGGCGGCGTCCTTGTCCATCAGGCCTTTTTTGACGGCGATGGCGCGCAGCACATTGGCGTCCATGCCTTTGCCGTCGTCAGAGATCGACAGCAAGATATGGTCGCCTTCCTGCTCGGCGGACAGCACCACCCGCCCGCACCGCGACTTGCCCGCGGCTTCACGCTCTTCAGGGGTTTCACAGCCATGGTCAACCGCGTTGCGCACCAAGTGCACCAACGGGTCGGCCAGCGCCTCCACGAGGTTTTTGTCGAGGTCGGTGTCTTCGCCCACCAGTTCCAGGCTGATTTCTTTTTTCAGCTGACGGGCCAAATCGCGAACCAGACGAGGGAAGCGGCCGAAAACTTTCTTGATCGGCTGCATGCGGGTCTTCATGACCGAGGTTTGCAGGTCTGCGGTGACCACGTCGAGGTTGGACAGCGCCTTGGCCATGGCCTCGTCATGAATGCTCAGGCCCAGGCGCACCAGGCGGTTACGCACCAGCACCAGTTCGCCAACCATGTTCATGATTTCGTCGAGCCGCGCGGTGTCTACCCGCACCGTGGTTTCGGCCTCGCTGGCCACCGGTTTTTCCTGCGGTGCCGGTGCTGCCCGGGCGGGCGCCGGGCGCGGGGCGGCAGGCTTGGCTTCGGGCTTGGTTTCGACCTTGTTGGCGACCGGCGCTGCAGCCGCACTGACCGTCGCGGCAACCGCTGGGCTTTCGGCCGAAAACTGGCCTTTGCCATGCAACTCGTCGAGCAGCGCTTCAAATTCTTGATCGGTGATGTGGGCTGCCGGGGTGTCCGCGACGGGTTCAGCCGCAACGTCAGCAGGGGTAGTAGCGACAGCCTCAAGGGCTTCTGCGCTGAACGAGCCCTTGCCGTGCAACTGGTCCAACAGCGCTTCGAATTCATCGTCAGTGATTTCATTGCTGGCCGCAGCTGACGCTGCCGGAGCTGTAGCGGCTGCGGGCGTGGCCACGGCGTTCGCAGAGAACTGGCCTTTGCCGTGCAACTGATCGAGCAATGACTCGAACTCGGCGTCGCTGATTTCGTCACTCAGGGTCGCGTCTTCAGGGGCTTGTTCGACAAGCGCCGCATCCGCTTTGACCGCATTCAGCGAGTCGAGCAGTTGTTCAAATTCGTTATCGGTAATGTCGCCGCTGCTGTCGATCGACACGGCCTCGACCACCGCAGCAGGCGCTTCGACCGCTGCCGGTGCGGCGGCAGGCTCGGCCAAACGCGCCAACGCGGCCAGCAACTCGGGGCTGGCGGCGGTGATCGGGCTACGCTCGCGCACTTGGGCAAACATCCCGTTGACCGCGTCCAGGGCCTCAAGCACCACGTCCATCAGTTCCGCGTCGACGCTGCGCTCACCCTTGCGCAGGATGTCGAACACGTTCTCGGCGATGTGGCAGCACTCCACCAACTCATTGAGCTGCAGGAAGCCGGCGCCTCCTTTTACAGTGTGAAAACCGCGAAAAATAGCATTGAGCAAGTCAGCATCATCCGGTCGGCTTTCCAGCTCGACCAGTTGTTCAGACAGCAACTCTAAAATTTCGCCGGCCTCAACCAAAAAATCCTGAAGGATTTCTTCATCGGCGCCGAAGCTCATGTGTGTGCTCCTTGAAGGAGGACCTTTCAGCGCCGGACAACAGCGCCCGCACGCCTACTCAAGACCTAGAAACCTAAACTGGACAGCAAATCGTCTACATCATCCTGGCCGGACACGACGTCACTACGCTTATCGGCATGAATCTGCGGACCTTCACCCTTCGCCAGGTTTTTTTGCGAATTATTTTCAGCACGCAGCGCTTCGTGGTCATGCTCGATCCCGGCAAAGCGATCGACCTGGCTGGCCATAAGTACCAACTTGAGCAAGTTCTGCTCGACGTCGGTGACCAACTGCGTGACCCGTTTGATCACCTGACCGGTGAGGTCCTGGTAATCCTGGGCCAGCAGAATGTCAGTCAGGTTACTGGAGACGATCTGCTGTTCGGCTTCGCTGCGCGTCAAAAAACTGTCTACCCGACGCGCCAGCTCGCGGAACTCCTCAGCACCGACTTCGCGGCGCATAAAACGCCCCCAGTCCGCGCTCAGAGCCTTGGCTTCCTGACCAAGGCCATTGACCAGCGGCGTGCAGTTCTCGACCAGATCCATGGTCCGGTTAGCGGCGGCTTCCGTCAGCTTCACAACATAAGCCAAGCGCTCGGTCGCATCCGTGATCTGCGACACTTCTTCGGCGCGCGGCATGGTCGGATCAATATGAAAATCGACAATCGCGCTGTGCAATTCACGCGTCAGCTTGCCGACTTCACGATAAAGGCCACGATCGCGGGTCTGGTTCAGTTCATGAATCAGCTGTACCGCGTCGCCGAACTGGCCTTTTTCAAGGCTTTCTACCAGTTCTTGAGCATGTTTTTTGAGGGTCGATTCAAACTCGCCCACTGTTGATTCCTGCCGCTCCATAGTGCCCCCCGGGGAACCGTTCAACCGATGCGTTCAAAGATCTTTTCGATCTTGTCCTTGAGGGCGATGGCGGTGAATGGCTTGACCACATAACCGTTCACACCGGCTTGGGCAGCCTCGATGATCTGCTCGCGCTTGGCTTCGGCGGTGACCATCAAGACCGGCAAGTGCTTGAGTTTTTCGTCGGCACGCACGTGGCGCAGCAAGTCGATACCGGTCATGCCCGGCATGTTCCAGTCGGTGACCAGAAAGTCGATATGCCCCAGATTGAGAATCGGAATCGCCGTGGTGCCGTCATCCGCCTCGACCGTGTTGGTGAACCCGAGGTCACGCAACAGGTTTTTGATGATCCGCCTCATCGTTGAAAAATCATCAACGATGAGGATTTTCATGTTCTTGTCCAATTCGACCTCCAGCAGTCTTAAACGCGATCACAACCGGACCGCGCCATTCAATCAATTCGGTTTATTACGCATCCAACCTGTAGGAGCGAGCTTGCCTCGCGATCTTTTAAAAGCCCCAAAGATCGCGAGGCAAGCTC
>NZ_JASCPQ010000199.1:0-2578 GCF_029959305.1 Pseudomonas sp. PS01297 | reverse complement strand
TGGTTACAAAGCCTACTCAAATTGCTTGGGTGTTATATGGTCAAGCCTCACGGGCAATTAGTATTGGTTAGCTCAACGCCTCACAGCGCTTACACACCCAACCTATCAACGTCGTAGTCTTCGACGGCCCTTTAGGGAACTCAAGGTTCCAGTGAGATCTCATCTTGAGGCAAGTTTCCCGCTTAGATGCTTTCAGCGGTTATCTTTCCCGAACATAGCTACCCGGCAATGCCACTGGCGTGACAACCGGAACACCAGAGGTTCGTCCACTCCGGTCCTCTCGTACTAGGAGCAGCCCCTCTCAAATCTCAAACGTCCACGGCAGATAGGGACCGAACTGTCTCACGACGTTCTAAACCCAGCTCGCGTACCACTTTAAATGGCGAACAGCCATACCCTTGGGACCGGCTTCAGCCCCAGGATGTGATGAGCCGACATCGAGGTGCCAAACACCGCCGTCGATATGAACTCTTGGGCGGTATCAGCCTGTTATCCCCGGAGTACCTTTTATCCGTTGAGCGATGGCCCTTCCATACAGAACCACCGGATCACTAAGACCTACTTTCGTACCTGCTCGACGTGTCTGTCTCGCAGTCAAGCGCGCTTTTGCCTTTATACTCTACGACCGATTTCCGACCGGTCTGAGCGCACCTTCGTACTCCTCCGTTACTCTTTAGGAGGAGACCGCCCCAGTCAAACTACCCACCATACACTGTCCTCGATCCGGATAACGGACCTGAGTTAGAACCTCAAAGTTGCCAGGGTGGTATTTCAAGGATGGCTCCACGCAAACTGGCGTTCACGCTTCAAAGCCTCCCACCTATCCTACACAAGCAAATTCAAAGTCCAGTGCAAAGCTATAGTAAAGGTTCACGGGGTCTTTCCGTCTAGCCGCGGATACACTGCATCTTCACAGCGATTTCAATTTCACTGAGTCTCGGGTGGAGACAGCGCCGCCATCGTTACGCCATTCGTGCAGGTCGGAACTTACCCGACAAGGAATTTCGCTACCTTAGGACCGTTATAGTTACGGCCGCCGTTTACCGGGGCTTCGATCAAGAGCTTCGCGTTAGCTAACCCCATCAATTAACCTTCCGGCACCGGGCAGGCGTCACACCCTATACGTCCACTTTCGTGTTTGCAGAGTGCTGTGTTTTTAATAAACAGTCGCAGCGGCCTGGTATCTTCGACCGACGTGAGCTTACGCAGTAAATGCTTCACCCTCATCGGCGCACCTTCTCCCGAAGTTACGGTGCCATTTTGCCTAGTTCCTTCACCCGAGTTCTCTCAAGCGCCTTGGTATTCTCTACCCAACCACCTGTGTCGGTTTGGGGTACGGTTCCTGGTTATCTGAAGCTTAGAAGCTTTTCTTGGAAGCATGGCATCAACCACTTCGTTATCTAAAAGATAACTCGTCATCAGCTCTCGGCCTTAGAATCCCGGATTTACCTAAGATTCCAGCCTACCACCTTAAACTTGGACAACCAACGCCAAGCTGGCCTAGCCTTCTCCGTCCCTCCATCGCAATAACCAGAAGTACAGGAATATTAACCTGTTTTCCATCGACTACGCTTTTCAGCCTCGCCTTAGGGACCGACTAACCCTGCGTCGATTAACGTTGCGCAGGAAACCTTGGTCTTTCGGCGTGGGTGTTTTTCACACCCATTGTCGTTACTCATGTCAGCATTCGCACTTCTGATACCTCCAGCAAGCTTCTCAACTCACCTTCACAGGCTTACAGAACGCTCCTCTACCGCATCACCTAAGTGATACCCGTAGCTTCGGTGTATGGTTTGAGCCCCGTTAAATCTTCCGCGCAGGCCGACTCGACTAGTGAGCTATTACGCTTTCTTTAAAGGGTGGCTGCTTCTAAGCCAACCTCCTAGCTGTCTAAGCCTTCCCACATCGTTTCCCACTTAACCATAACTTTGGGACCTTAGCTGACGGTCTGGGTTGTTTCCCTTTTCACGACGGACGTTAGCACCCGCCGTGTGTCTCCCATGCTCGGCACTTGTAGGTATTCGGAGTTTGCATCGGTTTGGTAAGTCGGGATGACCCCCTAGCCGAAACAGTGCTCTACCCCCTACAGTGATACATGAGGCGCTACCTAAATAGCTTTCGAGGAGAACCAGCTATCTCCGAGCTTGATTAGCCTTTCACTCCGATCCACAGGTCATCCGCTAACTTTTCAACGGTAGTCGGTTCGGTCCTCCAGTTAGTGTTACCCAACCTTCAACCTGCCCATGGATAGATCGCCCGGTTTCGGGTCTATTCCCAGCGACTAGACGCCCTATTAAGACTCGCTTTCGCTACGCCTCCCCTATTCGGTTAAGCTTGCCACTGAAAATAAGTCGCTGACCCATTATACAAAAGGTACGCAGTCACCTAACAAAGTAGGCTCCCACTGCTTGTACGCATACGGTTTCAGGATCTATTTCACTCCCCTCTCCGGGGTTCTTTTCGCCTTTCCCTCACGGTACTAGTTCACTATCGGTCAGTCAGTAGTATTTAGCCTTGGAGGATGGTCCCCCCATATTCAGACAAAGTTTCTCGTGCTCCGTCCTACTCGATTTCACTG
>NZ_JASCPQ010000198.1:0-2793 GCF_029959305.1 Pseudomonas sp. PS01297 | reverse complement strand
CTTTTCAACGATCAAAAGATCGCGAGGCAAGCTCGCTCCTACACAGGGTTTAAGGCACCAGCAGGCCCTGTTTCTCGATAAACGCCACGATGGTGTCCAGGCCGTGCCCGGTCTTCTGGTTGCTGAACACAAACGGCTTGCCGTTGCGCATGCGCGTGGTGTCGCTGTTCATCAGCTCCAGCGACGCACCTACCAACGGCGCGAGGTCGATTTTGTTGATCACCAGCAAGTCAGACTTGCAGATCCCCGGCCCGCCCTTGCGCGGTAACTTGTCCCCGGCCGACACGTCGATCACGTAGAGGGTCAGGTCCGACAGCTCCGGGCTAAAGGTAGCGGACAAGTTATCCCCACCCGATTCCACCAAAATCAGATCCAGCCCCGGAAAACGCCGGTTCAACTGGTCCACCGCTTCGAGGTTGATTGAGGCGTCTTCGCGGATGGCCGTGTGCGGGCAACCGCCGGTTTCGACACCGATGATGCGCTCAGGCGCCAACGCCTCGTTGCGCACCAGAAAATCGGCGTCTTCGCGGGTGTAAATGTCGTTGGTGACCACCGCCAGGTTGTATTTGTCGCGCAGCGCCAGGCACAGGGCCAGGGTCAGCGCCGTTTTGCCGGAGCCCACCGGGCCACCGATGCCGACACGCAAAGGGTGTGTGTTCATTACATTCTCCTAGGAACGAAACAGGCGGCTGTACTGGCGCTCGTGGGCCATGCTTGCCAAAGACAGGCCGAAAGCGGCGCTGCCCAAGTGGAATAAATCGAGAGAGCTGGCGTGCTGCTGGGCTTGCTGCAATGTCGGCGATAACTCGCTGGTCATGCGCTGAGCCGCTTGCTGGCCCAGTGGTAAGGTTTTCATCAGCACCGCCAATTGGTTTTCCAGCCAGCTCCACAGCCAGGCGGCGAGGGCGTCTTGTGGGCTGATACCCCAGGCGCGCGCGGCCAATGCCCAGCCAAGGGCCAGATGCGGCTCGTGTTGTTGTGCGAGAAACTGCCGGGCTGGGTCGTCCAGTTCGGGCAAGCCGTTGAGCAATTGCTGCAACGAGTAGCCCATTTGCCGGCTTTCCTGGTGCAGCTCGCGGGTTTCACGGCTGGCGCGGTGCTCGTCGCAAAAACGCTGCAAGGCGTTCCAGTCCTGGTCGGCGGCGGCCTGACAATGGGCCAGCAACAGCGGCGCTTCAAAGCGCGCAAGGTTGAGCAGTAACTGATCGCGGATCCACCGTGCCGCCGTGATCGGGTCGTTGACGCGGCCATCGTCTACGGCCATTTCCAGCCCTTGGGAATAGCTGTAGCCGCCAATCGGCAACTGCGGGCTGGCCAGGCGCAACAGCGCCCATGCCGGATTCACAAACGCACACCAAACTGATGCAGGCGCGGCGCGTAGTTGAAGTCTTCTTCGCCCGCCCGTGAATGGTGATGCCCGCCGCCGTAGGCGCCATGTTCTGGCTGGAACGGTGCTTCTATGGATTCGGTGGTCGCGCCCAGTTGATCGAGCATGGCCTTGAGGACGTAATCGTCGAGCAGACGCAGCCAGCCATCACCGACTTGCAACGCCACGTGGCGGTTGCCCAGGTGATAGGCGGCGCGGGTCAGTTCAAAGGCGTTGGGGCAGGTGACGTGCAGCAGTTTTTCGGGGCTGGCGCACACGCGCACGATGCGCCCGTCCTGCGCTTGCAGAAAGTCACCGTCACGCAGCGGCGGTTGGCCGCGCTCAAGGAACAGGCCAACGTCTTCGCCTTCATGGCTAAAGCAGCGCAGGCGACTTTTGCTGCGGGCTTCAAAATTCAAATGAAGCTCGGCGCTCCACACGGGGTGGGTTTCGACTTTGCGATGAATCACCAACATTGGAAGGCTTCCTGCAATTAACAATAGAACAGGCACAGCAAGGTGCTTGCCAACCTGGGGCAGGCGGCAAACTGTAGGCCCAAACACAGTGCAGAAAGATGAAGATGTTCTAAAAAAGTGCGGACAAGCAGGCGGCGCGCACCAATTGAGTGCGCGCGGTTATTCGGTGCTGCCCAGCCCTTGCCAATGCTTGAGCCCGATAAAGATAAAGCGCAGTTGCTGGCTGATTTTGGCTTGCGGCTGCAAGTAGTCGGGCAGCGCCTCGGCCGGAGGGTCGATGATATCTGGCAAGGCGGCGAACACGCTTTTTACCACCAGATCGGCAATCACCGTCAGCGCCGCGTGGTTCAAGTGCTGCAGCTTGGGCTTGGAACCGAGGTCGGTCGCCAGGTCCGACGTGATGTCTTCACGCAGCGCGCCGATGGCCTGGCGAACCGGCTGTGAGCCGCCGTACTGCTCGCGGGCCAAGAACAAAAACTGTGAGCGATTGGCCTCTACGACATCCAGAAAGATGCGCACCGAGGCGTTGATCACGCCGCCCATAAACAGCTCGTTATGGCGCACCAGGCGAATGGTTTCGCGAAAGGTCTGGCCCACTTCACTGACCAGCGCCAGGCCCAGTTGGTCCATGTCGCTGAAGTGGCGATAAAAGCCGGTAGGCACGATGCCCGCAGTTTTAGCGACTTCGCGCAGGCTCAAGCTACCAAAGCCGCGACCCGATTCCATCAAGTGGCGGGCAGCATCCATCAGCGCGAGGCGGGTTTGTTGCTTCTGTTCGGCGCGAGGCAGCATTGGGGCGGATGTTCCAGACAAGTACAGCCGGGCACTCTAGCAAATCGGCTTTGAAGGCAGTAGTGATGACATGCACAAACCCAGTGGGAGCGGGCTTGCTCGCGATGGCGGCGTTGCGGTTTATCGGGGCATCGACGTTGAAGCTATCGCGAGCAAGCC
>NZ_JASCPQ010000197.1:0-2800 GCF_029959305.1 Pseudomonas sp. PS01297 | reverse complement strand
GGGCTTGCTCGCGATGGCGGCGTTGCGGTTTATCGGGGCATCGACGTTGAAGCTATCGCGAGCAAGCCCGCTCCCACACGGTCATGCTCAGCTTGCACGCTGATTGCGCTCGGCTAGACGGTCCGCGCCGCCTTCAGCGACAAAGGTGCTGCCTTTGGTGCGATCGTAGCCATCTTCGGCCACGCGTTTTTGTTGGTCCAGGGTGCGTTGTGCGCCGTCTTCAGCAAGCTGATTGAGCGGCTGGCTGACGCTGCTGGAGGCCGGTTGGGCCATTGGGGTTGGCTCTTCGTCAGCGGGCATGGCGAACGCGTTAAAGGCCAGCAGTGAAAGAGAAAGGCTAAACAAGACAGGGCGTTTCATGGTGTGTGCTCCGTAGCAGTGCAACTCAGGGTTGATGGAGGCAATGCTACGCTTGCACGCTCGATATCAAAGTTCATACGGCCAATGGTGATAATCGACACAATTGATATTCCCGCGAGAAGGCCTCTAGCCTGCGCAGTTGAGGGCACACAGATGCACGCTCACACTGCCTGTGCAGGCGATGCCGGGTTTTTTTTCCGCGAAAATACCCCTTGGATTAAACCTTGGGCCGTCTTTGCCAGTCGTACCTTCATAGTCACCAGGACGTTGAGTCGTCATAAAGGAGCCGCACCATGACGCGCACCCGTAAAACCCTTGCCTGGATAGGCGGTATTGTTGTCCTGCTGGTGGTCGTATTGGTGGTGATCATTTCTACCTTCGACTGGAACCGCCTCAAGCCGACCATTAACGCCAAAGTGTCCGAGGTGCTGCACCGCTCGTTTGCCATTAACGGCAACCTGGCCGTGCGCTGGCTGCGCGAAGACGGCCAGGGCGGCTGGCGTACCTGGGTGCCGTGGCCGCATGTGATTGCCGAAGACCTGACCCTGGGCAACCCCGACTGGTCAAAAAACCCCGAAATGGCCAGCCTCAAGCAGGTTGAACTGCGCCTGTCACCGCTGGCGCTGTTGAGCCAGACCGTGGCTATCCCGCGTATTGACCTGAAGGAGCCCAAAGCCAAACTCGAACGCCTGGCCGATGGCCGGGCAAACTGGACCTTCACGTTCGACGCCGCCGACCCGGACGCCGAGCCCTCCAACTGGAAAGTGGACATTGGCGCAATCGGCTTTGATAAAGGCCAGGTGTCGCTGAACGACCAAACCCTGAAAACCCGTCTCGACGTGCTGATCGACTCGCTGGGCAAACCGATCCCGTTTAGCGAGATCGTCGGTGAAAAAGAGGCGAAAAAGAGCCAAGACAAGGGCGCCGTGCCGCAAGACTACGCCTTTGCCCTGAAGGTCAACGGCGAGTACCACGGCCAGAAACTCCACGGCACCGGCAAAATCGGTGGCCTGTTGGCGTTGCGTGACACCAACCAGCCGTTCCCGCTGCAAGCGCAAGTGAGCATTGCCGACACCAAAGTTGCGCTGGCCGGCACCCTGACCGACCCGCTGGACCTGGGGGCGCTGGACCTGCGCCTGAAGCTGGCAGGCAGCAGCTTGAGCAACTTGTACCCGCTTACCGGCGTGACCTTGCCCGACTCGCCGCCGTACTCCACCGACGGCCATCTCACCGCCAAGCTGCGTGAGGCCACTGGCGCGACGTTCACGTACGACAACTTCAACGGCAAGATCGGCAGCAGCGACATTCATGGTGACCTGAGCTTTGCGGCGAGCAAGCCTCGGCCCAAACTCACCGGCAAACTGGTCTCCAACCAACTGCTGATGGTCGACCTCGCGCCGCTGATCGGTGCGGACTCCAACGACAAACAAAAGGCCCGGGGCGGCAGCAGCAAGCAGCCTGCGGACAAAGTGCTTCCGGTCGAAGAGTTCCGCACCGAGCGCTGGCGCGACATGGACGCCGATGTCGAATTCACCGGCAAGCGGATTGTCCAGAGTGCCGATCTGCCGTTCACCGACCTGTACACCCACGTGGTGCTCACTGACGGTGTGCTGAAGCTGGAACCGCTGCGTTTCGGCGTGGCCGGCGGCAAGCTGGATGCACAGATCAACCTCAACGGCCGCGACACCCCGTTGCAAGGCCGGGCCAAGCTGACGGCGCGCAACTTCAAGCTCAAACAGCTGTTCCCGACCTTTGAGCCGATGAAAACCAGTTTTGGTGAACTGAACGGCGATGCCTCGATTTCCGGCACCGGCAACTCCGTCGCTCGCTTGCTGGGCACGGCCAATGGCAATTTGAAAATGCTCATCAATGACGGCGCCATCAGTCGCAGCCTCATGGAAATCGCCGGGTTGAACGTCGGCAATTACGTGGTGGGCAAAATCTTTGGCGACAAGGACGTGAAGATCAACTGCGCGGCGGCTGATTTCGGGATCAAGGATGGCTTGGCCACGTCCCGGTTGTTTGTGTTCGACACCCAGAACGCAATCATCTACATCGACGGCACGGCCAACTTCGCCACCGAACGGCTGGACCTCAAGATCACCCCGGAATCCAAGGGCTTCCGTGTGTTCTCGCTGCGCTCACCGTTGTACGTGCGCGGCACCTTTGCGCATCCGGATGCGGGGGTAGAGGCGGTGCCTTTGCTGTTGCGCGGTGCGGGGATGGTGGCGTTGGGCGTGATTGCCGGCCCGGCGGCGGGGCTGCTGGCGCTGGTCGCCCCGAGCGGTGACGTCCCTAACCAATGCGCGCCGCTGCTGCAACAAATGCAGCAGGGCAAAGTGCCGAAAACGGTGAAATAAGCGGCCCTCAGACAGCACTGTGGGAGCGGGCTTGCTCGCGATGGGGTCGATGCGGTGTCACTTAATCACCGTGTCGATGC
>NZ_JASCPQ010000196.1:0-2944 GCF_029959305.1 Pseudomonas sp. PS01297 | reverse complement strand
CGATGCAGGCTGCGCGGTTTTACGGTTAAGCCGCGTTGATGCCATCGCGAGCAAGCCCGCTCCCACAGGTCAAGTGCTCTACCTTGTCTATTACCACCGTTTGCCGGAGCCTCACCGATGAAATCCTTTGAAGTCAATTTTGACGGTCTAGTGGGGCCGACCCATAACTACGGCGGTTTGTCGTTTGGCAATGTCGCGTCCCAGAGCAATAGCCAGCAGGCATCCAGCCCCAAGGAAGCCGCGCTGCAAGGCCTGGAAAAAATGAAAGCGCTGATGGACATGGGCTTTGTCCAGGGCGTGCTGGCCCCGCAAGAACGTCCGGACGTTGCCGCCTTGCGCAGCCTGGGCTTTAGCGGCACTGACGCACAAGTGATTGAGCGCGCCGCCAAAGACGCCATGCCGTTGCTGGTTGCCAGTTGCTCGGCCTCCAGCATGTGGGTGGCCAACGCCGCCACGGTCAGCCCAAGCGCAGACACTGCCGATGGCCGCGTGCATTTCACCGCGGCCAACCTCAATTGCAAGTTCCACCGCAGCATCGAGCACCCGACTACCAGCCGCGTGCTGGGCGCGATGTTTGCCGATCAGCAGCACTTTGCGCACCACGCGGCGTTGCCGGCAGTGGCGCAGTTTGGTGATGAAGGCGCCGCCAACCACACACGCTTTTGCCGTGACTACGGTGAAGCCGGGGTCGAGTTTTTTGTCTATGGGCGCAGTGCGTTCGACAGCCGTTACCCTGCGCCGCAAAAGTACCCGGCACGCCAAACCCACGAAGCTTCACAAGCTGTGGCCCGTCTGCACGGCTTGAGCGAGGAGGGCGTGGTGTTTGCCCAGCAAAACCCGTCGGTGATCGACCAGGGCGTGTTCCATAACGACGTGATCGCGGTGGGCAATGGCGAGCTGCTGTTCCATCACGAGGATGCCTTCCTCAATACCGAATCGATGCTCGATGAGCTGCGTCGCAAGCTGGCCGCGCGCGGAGCCAAGTTTGAGTCCATCAGCGTGCCGCGCGACCAAGTGACCGTCGATGACGCAGTGCGCTCTTACATGTTCAACAGCCAACTGCTCAGCCGTGCCGACGGCTCGATGCTGCTGATCGTGCCCGAAGAGTGCCGCGCCAACCCGCGTGTCTGGAGCTACCTGCAAGGCCTGACCAGCGCTGGCGGACCGATCCGCGAAGTGAAGGTGTTTGATCTCAAGCAGAGCATGCAGAACGGCGGCGGCCCGGCGTGCCTGCGCTTGCGTGTGGCGCTTAACGAAACAGAGCTGGCGGCGGTCAACCCTGGGGTTATCATGTCGGCCCCGCTGTACGACACGCTGACCGGCTGGGTGAACAAGCACTACCGCGATGCCTTGCGCGAAAGCGACCTGGCAGACCCGCAATTGCTGCTTGAATGCCGGACGGCACTGGATGAACTGACGCAAATCCTTAAACTGGGCTCGGTTTATCCGTTTCAGATCAATTGACCCCGCGCGTGTTTGCCTGTTGCGCACGCGCCACCTGATTTTCCAATGAGAGCGAAATTATGAGCGATTCCCTGCAGCTGATCCTTGAAGACACCGACGGCACGCAACTGCAAACCTCCTGCACCCGCGTCGCGGTCCTGTGGCAGGGTAAAGAGCTGTGGATCCAGCAAGACGGCCGTGGCCAATTGCTGATTGGTGTAGATGTAGAAGAAGGCGATGCTGAATACGCCAACCTGTTGCTGCGCCCATTGGCCACTAACCTTGTCAGTCTGCAACTGGAAATGGAACCGGCTGACATGAGTGACGAAGATGGCGAAGACGGTCACGTGCACGGCCCGGACTGCAATCACTGATTAAGGATGCCCTATGCTCGCTCTCGGCAAACTGCTTGAACTGACCTTGACCGGACGTGAACCGGCCCAGAAAACTCAACTGACTGTCGATGGCGTGCGTTTGCGCTGGCTGGCCGAGGGCGCGCTTGAGGTGCGCCCCCCTGAGGCGCGCGACAACGGCATGGACGTGTTGTTGTCGGCCGGCATCCACGGCAATGAAACAGCGCCGATCGAATTGCTCGACCGCCTGATCCATGCCATTGCTCGCGGTGAGATCAAGCCGCGAGCACGCATTCTGTTTTTGTTCGGCAACCCTGGCGCCATGCGCACGGGCGCACGGTTTGTCGAAGAAGACCTCAATCGTCTGTTTAACGGCCGCCATGAAAGCAGCAGCGGGCCAGAAGCCCTGCGTGCCTGCGAGCTTGAGCACCTGGCCGAGACGTTTTTCAATGCCCCCGAGCGCACCCGTTTGCATTTCGACCTGCACACGGCCATTCGCGGTTCCAAGATAGAGCAGTTCGCCTTGTACCCCTTTAAAGAGGGGCGCAAACATTCGCGCGATCAACTGGCGCGCCTGCGGGCTGCCGGCATGGAAGCGGTGCTGTTGCAGAACAAGCCTTCCATCGTGTTCAGCGCTTACACCTACGATCAACTGGGCGCCGAGGCGTTTACCCTGGAGCTGGGCAAGGCCCGGCCGTTTGGGCATAACGAAGGCGTTAACGTCGAGCGTCTTGAATTGCGTTTGCAGCAGATTATCGAAGGCACTGAGCCGCCGCTGGAAGGCGCGTCACTGGACGGCTTGCAGTTGTTCAGCGTGGCGCGGGAAGTGATCAAGCAGACAGACTTGTTTCTGATGCACTTGCCGCCGGACATCGAGAATTTTTCTGAGTTGCCCAAAGGTTATTTGCTGGCGCAAGACACGCCAAAAACCCGCTGGGTCATCGAGGAAGAGGGCGCGCGGATCATCTTTCCTAATCCCAAGGTCAAGAACGGCCTGCGGGCGGGGATCATCATCAAGCCGGTGAAAGCGACAGCGTTCGCTTAAATCTGTAGGAGCGAGCTTGCCTCGCGATCTTTTTGAAGATCAAAAGATCGCGAGGCAAGCTCGCTCCTACAAGGTCGGCTAGTTAAACCGCGCGCTTTTGCTG
>NZ_JASCPQ010000195.1:0-2946 GCF_029959305.1 Pseudomonas sp. PS01297 | reverse complement strand
CGCGGGCTAGCTCGCGATGCAAACTACGCCGTGTATCAGGCACATCGCAGTGATGCTATCGCGAGCAAGCCCGCTCCCACATTTTCAGACCCTATTCAACTCAATCACGCAGCTACGGCCGGTGATGGCGATCTCAAGCAGCTCGCGATTACCGTTCAGTTGCAGGCAATCGTAGCGGCCCAGTTGTTCGTGCCGCGTGTTACCCACGCGTACGTCACCGTGGTCATCAGCAGCGAATACCAGCACGGTCTGCGCCGGGGTGAACAAGCGGCTACCGCCTTGCAGCCATTGCAGGCGGGCGTTGTAACGCTGCGGGGCGTAGATCAGGTTGAGGTCGCGGATCGGCCCGTCGATCAAGCGGCAACTGACCTCGCTGTCACCTTTAAAAGCAAAGGCATCGAACGGTAACAACGCCCGGCTCTGCTCGCCGTCCACCTGCAGGTGCATGCCCGCGCCTTGCAGCACGGTAATGACTCGCTGGTAGCCGTCGAAACGCGAAAAGCCGCCCGACTCGCCAATGTCGGCAATCGACAAGCGCCAGCCGAAGCCCTCAAGGCCTTCACCGGCATCGCGGGTGATTTCTTCTGTGCTGCCGCCGCCGTTTTTCCACGGCATACGCGGGTAATCGGCGGCGCGTAAAACGCTGAGTTCACTCATTTGCTGAAACGTCCTTCCAGGCGATGACGGGAACCGGGGTGGATCAGACGAGCAGCAGTCACTGGCTGGCGGCCCGACCACGTGCGGCGGCGAATCAGCAGGCACGGCTCGCTGGCTTCAATTTGCAGCAGCTTGCACTCTTTGGGGTCAGCCAAAATCGCTTCGACCACGTGCTCACCTTCGGTCAGCGGTGCGACCTGCGACAGATAGGCGTAAGGCGTTTGCCGAGTGAAATCTTGCTTGAGGTAGTCCGGGGCGACGAGCGCGTTGACGAAACGGTCCTCAATTTGCACGGGGATACCGTTTTCGTAATGCACGATCAACGAATGAAACACTTTCTGCCCTTCACGCATGTCGAGGACGGCGGCGCGCTCGGAGCCGGCCAGTTCTTCGGCCAGGCTGATCACTTTGCAGGTGTGCTTATGGCCACGGGCGGCGATTTCGTCGGCAATGTTGTTGACTTCAAACAGCGCGGATTGCGTTTTTGGCTCGGCCACGAAGGTGCCAACACCCTGCATGCGCACCAGCAGGCCGTCTGCGGTCATTTCGCGCAGCGCCCGATTAATGGTCATGCGGCTGAAGCCCAGTTGGCTGACCAGCTCGCTTTCAGACGGCACGCGGTAATGCGGCGGCCAGTTACCGCTCTCGATTTGCTGAGTGATCATCTGTTTTACGCGAGCGTAAAGCGGGGCTGGACTGTCGCCCATGTGGGCGGCCAGCGGGGGCACGACAGGCGGAGTCGACACAGGCAATCCTTGTTCATGAGTTAAGGGGCGTAGCTTGCCGGAGTTTACCGGGCAGGCAAACGTCTGTATATGTATATACAAATTTCCACGATGGGGTGCTCAATCGATGTCCGTCTTCTTCGCCGAACGTGCGCTGTTACCCACAGGCTGGGCTACTCATGTCCGCATCGAGGTCGGGGCCGACGGCTTTCTGACCCGTATTCAAGCCAATGCCGACGCCCAAGGCGCACAACGCTTGAACGGCCCGGTGTTACCGGGCATGCCGAATCTGCACTCCCATGCGTTTCAGCGGGCCATGGCCGGTTTGGCCGAAGTGGCGGGCAACCCCAACGACAGCTTCTGGACCTGGCGCGACCTGATGTACCGGCTGGTAGGCAAAATCAGCCCCGAGCAATTGGGCGTCATCGCCCGCCAGTTGTACATCGAAATGCTCAAGGCCGGGTACACCTCGGTGGCGGAATTCCATTACGTGCACCACGACCTGTCGGGCCAGCCTTACGCCAACCCGGCCGAGCTGGCGCTGCGCATCAGTGAAGCGGCGCGCTCCACCGGCATAGGCCTGACGTTGCTGCCGGTTCTGTACAGCCATTCCGGTTTTGGCGGCCAGGCGCCTAACGATGGCCAGCACCGTTTTATCAACAGCACCGAGCAATACCTGACCTTGCAGCAGCAGTTAAAACCCCTGCTGGCGCAACAACCGGCGCAACAACTGGGCCTGTGTTTCCACTCGCTGCGGGCGGTAACCCCCGAACAACTACACGACGTGCTGCGCGCCAGCGACACGGCGTGCCCGGTGCATATCCACATCGCCGAGCAGCAAAAGGAAGTCGATGACTGCTTGAGCTGGAGCGGCAAACGCCCGATCCAATGGCTGTATGACAACGTTGAAGTCGACGCGCGCTGGTGCCTGGTGCATGCCACCCACGCGACCCCCGACGAAGTGCGCCTTATGGCTCACAGCCAGGCCGTGGCCGGGCTGTGCCTGACCACAGAAGCCAACCTGGGCGACGGTATTTTCCCGGCAGTGGACTACCTCGCACAAAACGGCCGCATGGGCATTGGCTCTGACAGCCATGTGTCGCTGAGCGTGGTTGAAGAGTTGCGCTGGCTGGAATACGGCCAGCGTTTACGCGACCAACGGCGCAACCGCCTGTACCGCAGCGACCAGCCAATGGTCGGGCGCACACTGTACGACGCCGCCGTGGCGGGCGGTGCACAAGCGATGGGCCAGCCGGTAGCCGGATTGGCCGTGGGCCAGCGGGCTGACTGGCTGGTACTCGACGGCAACGACCCGTATCTGGCGACGGCGCAGGAAGACGGGATTCTCAACCGCTGGTTGTTTGCCGGCGGCGATCGTCAGGTCCGTGACGTGGTAGTCAACGGCCAATGGGTGGTGCGTGACAGGCGCCATGCAGATGAAGACGTGAGCAGCCGGGACTTCACTCGCGTGTTGAAAGAACTTCTGGGGGAATAAAGTGTGGGAGCGGGCTTGCTCGCGATTCAGACGACTCGGTGTATCAGGTACACCGCGTCGATGCTATCG
>NZ_JASCPQ010000194.1:0-2958 GCF_029959305.1 Pseudomonas sp. PS01297 | reverse complement strand
GACGGAAACTTGCCAGGGTTCCCCTGCAGGAGCTGCCTCAGGCTGCGATCTTTTGAGTGTTAAAAGATCGCAGCCTGCGGCAGCTCCTACAGAATCGGGTTTATTTTTTCTTCAGGCAGTCACTCATAAAGGCTTTGCGCGCATCGCCTTTAAGGGCTTGGGTGGTGGCGGTGGCGTTGCAGTTTTTCATCCGTTCTTGCGGGGTCGTGGCCGCAGGGGTGGCCTTGAGGCAGTTGCTCATAAACGCTTTGCGCTCATCGCCCTTGAGGGCTTTGGCGCTGGCGTCAGCGTTGCAGGAGGTCATTTTGTTTTGTTGAGCGGTGTCAGCAAAACTGTGTGAACACAGCAGTAAACCCATCAGCAGCAGAGGAACACGCAGCATCTTCATGGAGTTTTCTCCTTATGGCCGCACCGGGTGGCAGCGACGTTCATCACAGTGTAGACAAACTCTGTTACAGCTACCGATGACGTGTTCAGCGCGGTCGTAACTGCCGTCGATACTGCTCTGGCGAGCACCCGGCCTGGCGCTGGAACATCGCGATAAACGCCGAGGACGTGCTGTAACCCAGGTCAAACCCGACGTCTTGCACGCTGCGGGTGGATTCCAGCGCTTCAATCGCGGCCAGAAAGCGCAGGCGCTGACGCCACTCCCCAAAGCTCATGGCCAATTCACGCACAAACAAGCGCGCCAGGGTGCGCTCGCTGACATGCGCCTGCTCTGCCCATTCGCCCAGCGGCCGGTTATCGCCGGGCTGAGCCTGCAACGCTTCAAGCACCCGTTGTAACCCCGGATGGCTGGCATAGGGCAAATAGCACTGGTGCACCGGGGCTTGTTGCAGTTGGTCGACCAGCACCTGCGCCAGACGGATATCCGCTTCGGTCTGCGGGATGTGAATGTCGCGGCGGGCAAAGTCGCTGAGGATGCTTTTGAGGATATCGCTAATGGCCAGCGTCACCGGCTCGCGCGGCAATTGCTCACACAGCACGGCATCCAGATACACCGAGCGGTAAACAATCGCATGGGAGTTGTAGGAACTATGTTCGGTATTCGGCGGCACCCACAGTGCGTACTGCGGCGGTGACATAAAGCGCCGCCCGCCGACCTCATAGCGCATGACGCCGTTGGACACATAACCCAGCGACCCCCAACTGTGCAGGTGGGGCGTGGAATGGCTGTCGGCATCAAACTCGGCATACCGAAAGTACACCGGCGCAGGCAGTTGCTCGAACTCGGGAACACAAATCAATTTTTTGCGCATGCTGTCTGGATTCAAGCGGAGGTTGGCTGGATCGCAGTATAGGCGTGCAGACAGACAAGCGGATAATTGCTGCTTACTCACCCTGTGGTTGTTTCTGATGCAATACGCTTTCCCGCTGCTGGCCATTTTGATCTGGGCCGGCAATACCGTCGTTAACAAACTGGCCGTCGGGGCGATCTTCCCGTCCGAGATCGGCTTTTACCGCTGGTTGCTGGCCGGGCTGCTGTTTACCCCGTTCATGCTCAAGCCGGTGATCGCCAACTGGTCAGTGATCCGCCCCAACCTGGGCAAGATTTTTATCCTCGGCGTGCTCGGCATGGCGGTTTACCAGAGCCTGGCGTACTTCGCCGCCGCGCTCACTTCGGCCACCAACATGGGCATCATCCTCTCGTTGATGCCGCTGATGGTGTTGACCATGTCGATCATCAGCCTGGGCCAGCGCCTGACCCGTGGCGCGCTGGTGGGCGCCGTCCTGTCGTTTGTCGGGGTGTTGGTGGTGGTGTCGAGCGGCAGTTTGAGCGTGTTGCTCGCCCACGGCCTGAACCTGGGCGACGCGATGATGCTGGTCGCCACCCTGGCGTATGCGATTTACAGCACCCTGCTGAAAAAATGGCAGTTGCGCTTGCCGCCGTTGCAGATGCTCTACCTGCAAGTGCTGGTGGCCATTGTGGTGTTGTTTCCGATGTACCTGCTGTCGCCCAAAATGGGCCCCAGCGTGCACAACATCGGCCTGGTGATGTACGCCTGCATCCTCGCCTCGATGCTCGCGCCGCTGGCCTGGATGAAGGCCGTGGCTACCCTCGGCCCGAGCCGCACGTCGCAGTTTTTCAACTTGCTGCCACTGATTACGGCGCTGATTGCGGCGGTCGTGCTCAAGGAGCAACTGCATATCTTCCACCTGATCGGCGGCGCGTTGACCCTGGGCGGGGTGATTTTGTCTGAGCGCTGGACGACACCGCTGGGTAAATCCAGACCGGTTGAAAATAGATAAAACTTTCTCGGCGCGCTGAACTCACAACTAACGAACCGACCTCGCCAACAGAGCGAAGCGGCCACCGGATTAGTGAGGAGATAGAAATGACCGAGATCCATCTGACCGATAAAAACACCCTGCGCGACCGCGCTCGCAAAAATGTCGAAGACGGTGCCGTCACCGAGGGCTACCACGCCAACCGCGAAGAAATCCTGCGGCTGCTCAACGAATCCCTGGCCACTGAACTGGTGTGCGTGCTGCGTTACAAACGCCACTACTTCATGGCCAACGGGCTCAAGGCCAGCGTGGCTGCCGACGAGTTTCTGGAGCACGCCAACCAGGAAATGGAACACGCCGACAAACTGGCCGAGCGCATTGTGCAACTGGGCGGCGAGCCGGAGTTCAACCCGGACCTGCTGTCCAAAAACGCACATGCGCAGTACGTGGCGGGCAAGACCCTGAAAGAAATGGTCTACGAGGATTTGGTCGCTGAACGGATTGCGGTCGACAGCTACCGCGAAATCATCCAGTACATCGGCGACAAAGACCCGACCACACGCCGGATCTTTGAAGAAATCCTGGCGCAAGAGGAAGAACACGCCGACGACATGGCGGATATTCTGCAAGACCTGTAAGCATCACCCAACTGGTGGGAGCGGGCTTGCTCGCGATGGCATCGACACGGTGATTAAGTGACACCGCATCGACCCCATCGCGAGCAAGCCC
>NZ_JASCPQ010000193.1:0-2967 GCF_029959305.1 Pseudomonas sp. PS01297 | reverse complement strand
GCCGAGGTACGAGGCTGCGATGGGTTGCGAAGCGACCCCAGAGAGCGGTCCTGCGGCCCGCATCGCAGCCTCGTACCTCGGCAGCGGCTACACGTTCGCCCAAAATTCGAGGATTGCCCCCATGAACACGCTGCACTTGAACATTGAAAACTCCCTGCCGCACGACTGGCAACGGGCAACCCTGGTCGGTCGCGTGTGGCTCCCCGGCGAGCGCGGCGGCCCGGCCGTGGTGGTGATTCGTGACGGTGAAGTGATCGACTGCAGTGCGCACTTCGCGACCCTGAGCCTGTTGCTCGACCATGAGCAACCCCTGCAAGCCGTGCGCGAAATCAGCGGCACGTCGCTGGGCTCGATCGAGGCGTTGCTGGCCAACAGCGGCGAACAGCGCGACCCGGCAAAACCTTACCTGCTGGCCCCAACCGACCTGCAAGTGATCAAGGCCGCAGGCGTGACGTTTGCCTCCAGCATGATCGAGCGAGTGATCGAAGAAAAAGCCGGCGGCGACGCCCTGCGCGCCGAAGAAATCCGCGCCCTGGTGCAAGCAGCCATCGGCGACAACCTGCGCGACCTCAAACCTGGCTCGCCCGAAGCCATGCGCCTCAAACAGGTGCTGATCGAACAGAAAATGTGGTCGCAGTACCTGGAAGTCGGCATCGGCCCGGACGCCGAGATTTTCACCAAGGCGCCAATATTGGCCGCCGTCGGCAGCGGCAACGCGATTGGCATCCACCCCGGCTCCAGCTGGAACAACCCTGAGCCTGAAGTGGTGCTGGCCGTCGACAGCCAGGGCCGCATCCATGGCGCGACCTTGGGCAACGACGTCAACCTGCGCGACTTCGAAGGCCGCAGCGCGCTGCTGCTGAGCAAGGCCAAAGACAACAACGCCTCGTGCGCTCTGGGGCCGTTTATCCGCCTGTTCGACGAGCATTTCAGCCTCGACGACGTGCGCAACTGCGAAGTGACCTTGCGGGTTGAAGGCCAAGACGGCTACGTGCTCAACGGTAAAAGCTCGATGAACCAGATCAGCCGCGACCCGGCCGACCTGGCCGAACAGACCCTCAACGAAAACCATCAATACCCGGACGGCTTTGTGCTGTTCCTCGGCACCCTGTTTGCCCCGACCGACGACCGCGACCATCCCGGCCAAGGCTTCACCCACAAACCGGGCGATGTGGTGAGCATTGCCTCCACCACCCTGGGCGCCCTGCACAACCGCGTAACCACCAGCAACCAGGCCCCGCGCTGGACGTTCGGAGTGGGCGACTTGATGAAGAACCTGGCCGGACGCGGGTTGTTGGGGTAAGGCATTGCGCAGTGGCAGGTGCTGGATTGGCAGCGCCTGCTACCCCAATAACTAGGCATAGCTGCTTAGCTGAAAATCATAGCGTTGGTCATAAATTTTCTGACCAAGGAGTTCTTCAAGCTTCTGAAGCTGCTCAGAACTCAAGTCATATCCAAATATTTCATCTTCAGGCTCTGTCCACGCCATGATGTCTTTGAGCTCTGGGAGATTCTTTTGCGGAATTTCAATTTCAAAAACCATAAGTTCGGTCGTTTTATCGAAGGCAGAAATTGTGTGAGTCATGGCTCAATCCTTCTGGTTGAATCTGCAGGTTTATTCTGTTCACCTGTTACGTGATTATATTCACCAAGGTGCTTACCTCTTTTGTCATACATTTCAATGGCTCCATGCTGGTAATCCCACTCCAAGATGAATCCTTTGGCTGTTTTCCAGCGATGTCTCAGCTTTCCTCCTCCTTTGACAGATGTTTTTTTCGTGGCAGAAACTGCATCCGAAAAACCAGGTAGAGACTTGGGTGCCTGGTGATAGTCCACTCTTGGACCCGGCACACTCAACACAATATAAAGCGGTGCCACCCCCGAATCAGCCGGGAACACCAGGATGAAGTCCTTGTAGTCTGGCGGGTAGATCGGGTTGACGATGATTGTGTCGGCGCTCTTGGTCGGCGGGAAGATCCAGATAGGCGGTGTGTGAGGAGCGCCTTTTAGCGGCGGGATGCCGAGCGTATCGCTTGGATCTATTGCAGGTGTCCAGATCAGTTCGACGCCATCACCAAAGTCCGCCACGTATTGCGAGCCGCGCTGGCTGAACTGGATAACGTCGATCATTTCCCATTCGGGTTTTGTGCCGGTATAGAAGCCATAGCCCTTGAGCGAGCCATCTGCCTGTTGTTCAACGTACAAACGCATACGAGTACGGGCTTGCTTGAGTGAGCGCAGTTGGTCTTCGGTGTACAGGGCGCTGTCAGCAAGGTCAGACGGCCAGAAAAAGGCCACCAAGCCTGCCAAAAGGCTCGCAATCATGGTTCCGCCGGCCGTTGCTGCGACTCCCATGGCCGTGCCGCCCAAGGCCAAACCGCCGACACCCGCCGGTACCGCACCACTGATGATTTCTAACGGGACCAGCCCGGAACTGTCTGCCTGACGGGCACCCAAAATCGCGAAATGGCCGTAATCGCTCAGGCTGTCGACGGGCACAAAGCCCGTGGGGTCGGTGTAGTTGATAACGGCATCGGGCAGCTTGCTGCATTTGGCGAATACACAGCCCCGACGCTCAGCCTCATGAGGACGTTGCTGCGCAGCGACGTCAGCCCGGCGTCGTTCCATGTAGGCATCTTGTCGGGCCTGAATGGCCTCGTAGGCCTTGATACCGTCGTCGCGTTCTTTGAGTTCGGCGGGGGTCATGTCGTCAAAGTACGAAGCCCCTTGACCACCATCGCCACCCACACGCCGACGTGTTTGCGACACGCCTTGCTTGTTGCTCATAGGACGCCTTCCTGTAGGAGAGCGCCGCACGGTATCGGCATGAATATGCGCTAGAAATCAGGCGAGTCGGCAGTGCATGTAGGCTTGAGGAGTTTCTATTGAGGGATTTGGTGCACGACATACCACGTGTAGGAGCGGGCGTGGTCCGGGCGGGATTTTTTTTTTTTTTAATAAAGCGGG
>NZ_JASCPQ010000192.1:0-2998 GCF_029959305.1 Pseudomonas sp. PS01297 | reverse complement strand
TCGCGACAGCGCCACGGGGGAGCACCTCAACGTCGTCAAAGTGCAAGCGGGCAACAGCGATATCCAGGTCTTGCAGTGGGACGCGGGGCGTCCGCAGGGCATGCCCGATAACGGCCTGCGCTTTAGCCTGTCAGATCATCTGGGCAGTAGCGTTCTGGAGCTTAATGGCAAGGCCGAGTTAATCACTCAGGAAAGCTATTACCCGTTCGGCGGTACCGCGTGGTGGGCCGGGCGCAATGAGGTGCAAGCCAGTTACAAAACCCTTCGCTACTCAGGCAAGGAGCGCGATGCCACAGGGCTGTATTACTACGGCTATCGCTACTACGCCCCGTGGCTATACCGCTGGCTGAACCCCGACCCCGGCGGCGCCATTGATGGGCTGAACCTGTATGGGTTTGTCGGCAATGACCCGATGGGGCATGTGGATGCGGATGGGCGGATCAAGCGCCGTGCGGATGGCAGCGTGATTGCTGAAGCAGCAGGGTCAGACTCAAGGCTTGAGCAATTAAGAAACGAGTATTTCGGGGATGAGTCATTAGGCAGTTTCAGCGACATCGGTAGTGCGCCGCCGACCCCAGCACCGTCTATCAGTGATTTTGATGAAGGCCTGTTTTCGCCACCCAGCTTTGAGGAGCAATACGAAACAATCGTAGGGCGCTTGCCTGCGCCTGTTACAGAGCCTCAGCCTGGGACGTCTTCGCAGGGCACATTCCGAGTGCCTGCTGTGCCAGCACTTAAGCGTTTTTACTGTGGTGCGGCTGGTTGCGGGAAAGGGTTTATACAGCGTACCTCTTTAACTAAGCACCTGCTCACTCATACCGGCGAGAGGCCGCACCTGTGCACTGAACCTGGATGCTCAATGAGCTTTAGCCAGGCGAGCCATCTTAAGAGTCACCTGCTCACTCATACCGGCGAGAGGCCGCACCTGTGCACTGCGCCTGGATGCTCAATGAGCTTTAGCCTGAAGGGCACTCTTAAAGCTCACTTGCGAACTCATACCGGCGAGAAGCCGTATCGGTGCACAGAACTTGGATGCTCAATGAGCTTTAGCCGCCAGCACACTCTTAAGGATCACTTGCGAACTCATACCGGCGAGAGACCGTACCCGTGCACTGCGCCTGGATGCTCAAAGAGCTTTACCATAAGCCGCAATCTTACGCGTCACATGCGAACTCATTCCAGCCGGAGTACTTAGCCCATGACGTCGCATCACGCCCGTACGATCTGTTCGCATGGGGGTTACACCAAAAGCTTTAGTCACAATCATCATCTCAAACGGCACCATCTCAAGAGCGGGCATTAAGCAATGCCCATAACCAGTTGCACGACAGCATCACCCCGCGCATGGCCGAAGAAGGCCTGCGCGTGGTGGATGCGTATTTGGGGTTATACCTGCCTCCGTTTTTGCCAAAACGACAACCGTAAAGCTCCCTCACCCTAGCCCTATCCCGGAGGGAGAAGGAACCGATTGGGGGATGTTGTAGAGGTTCTGCGGCCTGCAAGCCATGTACTGAACCTGAGAACACCTCGGTAAAGCTCCCTCTCCCTCGGGAGAGGGCTGGGGTGAGGGGCGAAGGGCTCCCCACTCATTCACACACACACACACACAACCACAGCATTATTTACCACCCGCCCACCCAGCCGAGTTTGTACGTTCGCATGGCCATTTCTCCTTTAAGGATATTGTCATGCCCAGCCTTTTACACCGGCACACGCCAACGCTTGCGGCCATGGACCCGCGTGGTCTGGTGCTGCGCAGTGTGGCCTATCACCGAGCGTCAGCCGACACTGCGCCGCAGGCGCGCATCCGCCGACACACTTACGGGGCGACGGGCTTGCTTGAAACACAATGGGACCCGCGCTTATATGCGTTGCGCGTGAGTGAGTCAGCAACGCACCCCAATCAACGAACCCATTACAGCCTGACGGGCAAAACCTTGCGCACGCAAAGTGTCGACGCGGGAGCGCGTGTGTTGTTGCGAGGCGTTGCCGGGCAAGTAGTCGCTCGCTGGGACTCTCGCGGTGCTGAGCAACGTTATGCATTTGATGGGCTGCTCAGGCCAACGGATGTGTTCGAGCAGGCAGCGCATGAGGCGACGGCCCGGCATGCCGAACGGTTTACCTACGGCGCCAACGACGCGCCCAATCGTCTGGCCAACCGCAGTGGCCGACTCATTCGTCATGATGATCCGTCAGGGGCATTGCTGTACGAAGCGTATTCGTTGCAGGGGCAACTGTTGAATGAACAGCGGATGTTTTACACGTCTTTGACAGAGCACGATCTAAAGGCAGATTCGCCGCGTTTCAGCACCACCTGGCACTACAACGCCTTTGCAGAGGTCGTCGAACACACCGACGCCAAAGGCAATTTGCAACAGACCCTGTACGCAGTCGATGGGCAATTGCAGCAACATGCCTTGACGCTCAAGGGCGGCAGTCAGCAAGTGTTGGTTGACCAGCGCGTGGTCAATGCAAGGGGGCAACTGGAGTCCGAGCGCTCAGGCAACAATGTCCTGACCACGATGCAGTATTCCCCCCTGGATGGCCGTTTGAAACGTCTGACGACCTATCGTTCAGGCGAGAAAAAAACCCCGTTGCAGGATTTGACCTACGACTATGACCACGTGGGGAATGTGCTGCGGGTCAGCGATACGGCCCAACCCACGCAGTGGTCGAACAATGCACAAATCAATGCTGTCAGCACCTATCTGTATGACTCGCTGTACCAGCTGATCAGTGCCACGGGTCGGGAAAATGCGCACAACACGTCAACCTCGAACATTCCAGGGCTGGTTCAGTTCGGCGCGACCGATAACAGTGTGTGGCGCAATTACACCCAGACCTATACCTACGATGCGGGCGGCAATCTTACAGAGTTAAAACACCACGTCAGCACAGGTCATGGTTACACCCGTTCGATGTTGATAGCCCAATCCAGCAACCATGCTGTATTGAAAAGCACGGACACCCCAGCGTTACCACCGGGGTTAGGCCGTGA
>NZ_JASCPQ010000191.1:0-3045 GCF_029959305.1 Pseudomonas sp. PS01297 | reverse complement strand
CTTTTGACCTTTAAAAGATCGCGAGGCAAGCTCGCTCCTACACGGGAAGGGTTTAACCGGCGTAGATGCTTTGCATCAACGCATCATGGCTGCTGGCCGGGTGCACGATCATGCCTGGCAGCAAGGCCTGGGATGAGGTCTTGAGGGTTTCGACCAACGCCTTGGCCACTTCTGATAACGGTGTGGCGTAGGCCGAGATCAAGCCAAAAAAGAACGGTACGTTGCTTTCAATCGGTCGCACCACGACGCCGTTCAATGGCACGCCAAAGGCCGTAAACGGGTCGGCCAGCGCCACGCCCAGCCCCACGCGGGCCATTTGCATGGCGGTCAGTGAGGTGTTGGTGTCAAGGATGTGCTGCGGCTCAACCCCGGCGGCTTCGAACGCGCGGTTGATGCGGCGGCGGAACCTGAACGGGTTGGAGATGCTGATCAAGGTCTGTTGTGCCAGGGTTTGCATGCTCAGCACCGGCTCTGCCGCCAGCGGCGAGTCGGCTGCCAGCACCGCCACGCAGGCAGCTTCGCCAATCCAGTGCAACTCAAGGCCGCGATGTTCCAGCGGCAAGCTGACCACCCCCAGATCCACGGTTTTGGCCAATACCGCCTGCACCGCTTCTTGCGCGCTGAGGCTCTGAATTTGCAGTTGTTGCGGCTGCAGCCCCGGCGGCAACTGCGCCAGCGCAGGCGGCAACAGGCCCGAGGCCAGGGCCGGAGTGGCCACCAGACGCAAACTGAGGTTTTCGTCACGGGCAATGTTCAGTGCCCGCTGCTGCACGTGACGCACCCCTTGCAGGGCATTCTCGACCTCGGCCGAGAGCATGAACGCCTTTTGCGTCGGGGTGACTTTCGGCCCGCTGCGTTCAAACAGGGCAAACCCCAGTTCCTGCTCCAACTCCTGTATCAGCCGGGTCACGGTAGGCTGCGAGCGCCCGAGCATCTGCCCTGCCCCCGTGACACTGCCCGCCGACATGACCGCAGCAAACGCTTCCAACTGGCGTAGATCCACCGGGATCTCCTTTGACATGACCTGAGGCGATGCAGTGTACACAGCACCGCCGGTTCGGGGCAGGTCACTCAGCCCGCCAACAGCGCAACCAGGGCCGGTACGGTCAGCACCGCGGTGTAATACCCCATGAACTGCACGCCGATGTTGAAGCCCAGAAAGCGCGAGAGAAAACCGCCCAGCAGGCCAACCGTGACAATCACCAGCAAGCCAAGCAAACCGCCCTCCCAGATCCCGATCACCAGAATCAGCCCGACAAACGTCGCGATTACCGCTTCGTGGCTGATTTTGCGCGACACGTACGACGCCGCGCGATACGCGTAATTCATGGTGAAGGGATAGGCGATCAACAAGGCCACCACCACCGCCAACATGCCGTAACCGAGAAATTCCCAAGTGCTGA
The DNA here is from genome assembly GCF_029959305.1 of Pseudomonas sp. PS01297. Lineage (NCBI taxonomy): Bacteria > Pseudomonadati > Pseudomonadota > Gammaproteobacteria > Pseudomonadales > Pseudomonadaceae > Pseudomonas > Pseudomonas sp. PS01297. The sequence continues at coordinate 1,642 of NZ_JASCPQ010000191.1, read as the reverse complement.
GCAACGAGTGCAGGTTGTGCACCTCGCCCGAGGCCGAGTCCACGCTAAAGCGCGGCGGCGCGTTGAACAACGGCGCTGCCGGGCCCGCCGCCACCGGGCTCAGTGGCAAGCCAAAGGCAATCAGCGGGATCAGCGCTTCGGCAATGTAGGTGGACTCGGTCACGCCATTGCGCGCGGTAATCACCGTGGTCAGGCGATGGTAAACATGCTTGACCCGCGAGCCGACCAGTTCACCCATGATCACGGTCATGGCCACCGGGCTGAACACGAAGGTGGCGCTGGAGATTACAGCGGTGATGCCGGTCCACAGGCTTTGTTTGCGGTCCAGTACCTTGAGCGGGTTGGGAAAGAAGCCACCGCCGCTTTTTACATCCGGCGACAGTGAAAACGTGCGCACTTCACTGCGGCGCATGTTTTCGCGCTCGGCCGGGGCCATCATCGCGAACAGGGCTGCAATCAACGGCCCGATGGCGATCCCCAGAAAGTAACTGACGGTGAGCTTGACTCCGTATTGGCCGGTGAGGGTTTGCAGGCCGAGAATGATCAGCACAAAGGGGATCAAGGCCAGTACCGCTGCCAGCCGCCCTTTCGAAAACCACGCAATGGCAATCGCTGCCGCCAGGAAAATCCACGGCGCCGAGCGTTTGATGGTGTCGCCAAACGGCGCCAGCATGACCGCAAACAGAACCGCCATGGGCACGGCTATCAGCGCAGCAATCACCGCCCCGGAAATCATCTTGCGCAAGGCAATGTGCGGCACCCCGAGGTTGCGCAAGAAGTTGGCCTCGCGCATCAACGGCGTGGCCATGGTGTCACCGGGAATCCCCAGCAGGGCCGTGGGCACAGCGTGGGTCATATGCTTGGCCACCGCACCGGCCAGAAAGAACGTCAACACCCCCGGCGCAGGCACGCCCAGCAGCACCACCAGCAAGGTCAACGGTGCCAGGGTGGTGGTTTCATCGCTGCCGGAAATCAGCCCGATGGCGGCAAAAATCACCGCCCCCAGAATGCCCATGCCCAGGGCAATCAGTACTTGATCGAACAATGAAACGATCATGAGCGGCCTCCATTGGCAGCCAGGCCATCGACCGCTGGCGCCGGGTCATCCCCGGCGTTGTGCAAGCCCTTCTCGTAGTCCACGAACAGCTCGTACAGGTCCATCTCCTTGAGCTCGGCGATGGTTTCGGGGGGCAAATCGGCCAGACGCCCAAGGTCACCAAACTCGCTTTGCAAATCCTTCAAGATCTGGCTGCGCCAGGCCGGGTCTGCCTCGTGCTCGACCACATGGCGCTTGGGTTTGAACAGGCTCGCACTGATTGCCCCGCCCACCAGGCAACCCACGATGCCCACCAGCATGGCGTAGGCCCGGGCCATCTGTGCGGAGGCCACCCACTCAAGCAAAAAGTGCTGTGCGGTAAAAAACGCGCTGAGGCTGACGATGGCGCCAATCACAATGGCGTACACCAGATGGCGCACATCAACCGTGTCACCCCAGACTTCATAGAGTTCAGGTTTCAAAGAATTCTCCCACTGCTTTTATTGTTATGGAGGTGAAGAGAGACAACTCATGACGTGTAGGAGCGAGCTTGCCTCGCGATCTTTTAGAAGGTCAAAAGATCGCGAGACGAGCTCGCTCCTACAC
>NZ_JASCPQ010000190.1:0-3058 GCF_029959305.1 Pseudomonas sp. PS01297 | reverse complement strand
AGCTTGCCTCGCGATCTTTTAAAGATCAAAAGATCGCGAGGCAAGCTCGCTCCTACAGGGATTTGTGCTGCGCTACGCGTCTAGATCAGGCAAACCATTTGTTCCGGGCTTCTGCCAGCAGTTCGTGCATGAGTGCTTCAACATCATAGAAGCTCAGTTTGCTGAAGCTGTGTGCCTCTTCGAACGTCCCGCGCTTGCTGAAAATTCCGACCAGGCCATGGGTATGACTTTGCACGGTCTCCCACTCCAGGGTGTCATTGCCCAGCGACAGTATGTCTTGACTGAACGTCACTTTGGGTTCGATCACACTGTGAACCGTGGTGATGTAGAGTTGCTCGCAGTCGGTCCCGTGCTGCTTGAGTCGTTCATTGAGAAAGTCGCGCACCTGAGCGTTGTAGGCGCAAGCGCCTGCTTTACCCCCTACCGTTGGAGCGTCATTGTTGTCGGTCATGTTCAAGGTAAAACTCCTTTTATTACAGCCGGCCTATCCAGCTTCATGCTGTGAGAAATTCGGCCGGCTAAAACCTTTCGATGACCTATTGGAAAGCTTATTGGCCGTGTGCCTGCGGTACATAGTTATGGCACGTTTGTAACAGCAGTTATCGCGGCTGGGCCTTGGGCTTGATCAGCCGGTTGGCAATCAGGTCCAGGCTGCTGCAAAACACGAAGTACACCAGCGCGACAAACAGGTAGATCTCGGTCGGGTGCACCATCACCCGGTTGCTGACCTGGGTCGCCACAAACGACAACTCCCCCACGCCAATCACGTACGCCAGCGACGTGTCCTTGATCAGTGAAATCCATTGGTTGAGGAATGACGGCAGCATCATCGGCAATGCCTGCGGCAGGATGATCAAGCGCAACACTTGCCATGTGCCCAGTCCCAACGCCTTGCCCGCCGCCCATTGCCCCGCCGGTAAACTGCTGATGCCCGCGTACACCGAATGTGCAAGGTAGGCACCGCCAATCAACGACAGGGCGCAGACCACCGTGGCCAATGCCGGTACATCGACATTGAACAGAATCGGCAGCAAAAAGTAGCTCCAGAAAATCAGCATCAGCACCGGAATGGCCCGCAAAAATCCCAGCACGCCGAGCAATACCCAACGTACTTTAGAGCGAATCATCACCAGGGCAATGCCCAGCACCAGACCCAAAATGGCCGAAATCACCCCGGAAAACAGGCTCAACACCAGCGTCAATGCAGCCCCGCCCAGCGGGCCGTTGGGGTAGGCGCCGATCAAGAAGTACGACAGGTTGTCGCTAATCACCGAAAAGTCCATGGCTTAGAGCACTCCCTGCCGATACCACTTGCTGCGCGCAATCAACTGCCCGATGACTTCAAGCAGGGCGATGCTCAATACATACAGCAGGGTGGCGAAACCGAAGGCCTGGAAGGTCTTGAAGGTTTCGGTCTCGACCTGACGCGACGCATAAGACAGCTCAGCCAAACCGATGGCCATGGTCAGCGACGAGTTTTTCAGGGCATTCATGTATTGCCCCAGCAATGGCCCCAGCGCGGTGCGCAGGGCTTGCGGGAAGACAATGTAACGCCACACTTGCGCCGGTTTGAAGCCAAGCGCCAACCCGGCGGCACGTTGCTCAAGGCGCACCGAACTGACGCCCGCGCGGAACTCCTCGCAAATAAACGCCGCGGTGTAGAGCATCAGGCCCCAGAAGCCCGCCAGAAACTCAAAGGACGGCCATTCAAGCTCGAACAGGCCCAGGTCGAGACTGCGCGGCTGGTTAAGCCACACCACCAAGCCTTCGGGCAGCATCGCCGTAACCCCGAAGTACCAGAAAAACAGCTGCACCAGCAGCGGTGTATTACGAAACAGCGCCAGGTATGCCCGTGCGGGCCATGACCACAGGCGCGAGGGCGAGATCCTCGCCAGGCACAGCAAAAAACCCAACCCGGTGGCTACCAGGCAGGTCAACAGTGAAAGGATCAGGGTGAGAATAAAACCATCGAACAGCCAATGCAGGTATTGCGGGGCAAGCAGTTCACCGAACATAAACAGCGTCCATCCAGAAACAAACAAACCCGTCCGGTTGTCCGTGACGGGTTATTCAGTGTTGCTAGGGCGACTTAGCTCTTGTCGCCGATTTTGTACAGGCGGGTCAGCGGAGTTTTGGTGTCCGGACCGAACCAGGTGTCATAAATTTTCTGCGCCTGGCCTTTGGCTTCAAGTTCGGTGAGGGTTTGGTTGACCACGTCGGTCAGGGCCTGTTCACCTTTTGGAATGCCCACGCCGATCAGGTCATTGGAAATGGTGAATGGCGGGACTTCGTACTTGTCTTTGTCCGGCACATTGGCCAGCAAGCCGATCAGTTTTGGGCCGTCCTGAGTAATCGCCTGGACGTTGCCATTGCGCAGGGCGGTGAAGGCGAACGGGGTGTCATCGTAGGCAATCACTTTGGCGCCCGGGAATTTCTCGCGCAGCACGCCTTCGTTGACCGTGCCTTTGTCGACGCCAACGCGCCATTTGTTCAGGTCTTGCTCGGATTTGAGGGTGCCTTTTTTGACGATAAATTGCTGTCCCGAGGCGAAGTACGGAATGCTGAAGTTCACCTGTTCGGCGCGTTCAGGGGTGATGGTGAAGTTGGCCAGTACCAGGTCGACCTTGTTGGAGAGCAACAGCGGTACGCGGTTGGCCGGGTTAGTCGGTTGCAGTTGCAGTTTCACGCCCAGTTTGTCGGCGATGGCCTTGGCGTAGTCCACGTCCAGACCTTCAATTTGCTTGCTTTTAGCGTCCACAAAACCGAATGGCGGGTTGCTGTCAAACGAAGCCACGCGCAGTACGCCGGACTTTTTGATGTCATCCAGACGATCAGCGTGGGCCAGGCCCGACAAAACAGCCAATGTCAGCGCGGTGAGGGCAGTGAGTTTTTTCATTTCGTTCTCATCATGAGTTAGAAGATTTATGACGAGAGTCTTGCAGGAAAATAAGCTTTTAAAAAAGAATATAAAACGATTTAAATATTCCATTTATTTATATGTCTGTAGGAGCGAGCTTGCCTCGCGATCTTTTGATCTTTTAAAAGATCGCGAGGCAAG
>NZ_JASCPQ010000018.1:0-62794 GCF_029959305.1 Pseudomonas sp. PS01297 | reverse complement strand
ACCCGTCGGAGCGAGCTTGCGCGCTATCTTTTGATGGTTTAAAGAGCGCGAGCAAGCTCGCTCCTACACAAAGCACTCTTAAATTATCAAGCTCACCCCTCGTCCCCTCCAGATAGCAAAGGCCGTATAGCGGCGGATTTCTACTGAGATGGCGATGACTAAATCACGCAGCAAAAAAGCCCTGTTTATTGGTATTCCTCTGGCGCTGGCCGTGGCCATCGGCGGCGGTTTTTTGGTCTGGGACACGTTTTACAAAGACAATGCCGGCTACCCGCTAAGCATCGTCAAACAGGCCGATGAACTGCAAAACCGCCTGCTGTCATTCGACAGCCATATCACCGTGCCGCTGGAGTTCGGCAGCGCTGGCAATGAAGCCGACAAAGACGGCCCCGGCCAGTTCGACCTGGTCAAGGCAGCCAAAGGCCGGTTGTCGGGCGCCGCGCTGACGATCTTCGGCTGGCCAGAAATCTGGAACGGTCCGAACGCCCCGCACCGTCCAACCGCAGGCTTTGTCGACGCCGCGCGTAACGATCAAGAGGTGCGCTACACCATCATCAGCGCCATGGTGCGCGACTTTCCCGAGCAAGTGGCCATTGCCTACACCCCGGATGATTTCCGGCGTCTGCATGGCGAAGGCAAGTTTGCGATTTTTATCAGCATGCTCAACGCCTACCCATTAGGAAATGATCTCAATCAGCTGGACAAATGGGCTGCGCGCGGCATGCGCATGTTCGGCTTCAGCTATGTCGGCAACAACGACTGGGCCGACTCCTCACGCCCGCTGCCCTTTTTCAATGACACCCCCGACGCCCTCAACGGCCTGTCAGACACCGGCAAACAGGCCGTACAACGCTTGAACGATCTGGGCGTGATCATCGACGTTTCGCAAATGTCGAGCAAAGCGTTGGAGCAAGTCAGCCAGCTCAGCCGCACCCCGCTGGTGGCGTCACACTCTGCCCCGCGGGCGCTGGTCGACATCCCGCGTAACCTCAGTGATAAGGACATGCAACGGATTAAAGACACCGGCGGCGTGGTGCAAATTGTCGGTTTCGGCACTTACTTGCGCCCGCTGAGCCAGGCCAGCCAGGACAAGCTCAACACCCTGCGCAGCCAGTTCGACTTGCCACCCTTGCACAACCTCGAAATGGCCCTGATGCCCGGTGACGCGATCATTACCGTGTGGCCAGAACAACGCTTCGGCCAATACGCCAGCGGGCTGTACGACATCGTCGAGCATGAGCCCAAAGCCACCTTGAAAGACTACGGCGATGCCATTGACTACGCGGTGAAAAAAATAGGCATCGACCATGTCGGTATCAGCTCTGACTTCAACGATGGTGGCGGCCTGGAGGGCTGGAAGGACGTGAGCGAGACCCGCAACGTCACCGCCGAGTTGCTCCAGCGCGGCTATTCAGAAGCCGACATCGCCAAGCTTTGGGGCGGTAATTTCCTGCGGGTCTGGGACACCGTGCAAAAAGCCGCCAACCCTATCTCCCAGTGAAGTGTTTAATCATGCCCACGCTAAAACCGCTGTATTGCCTGTTGTTCGCCAGTGCCCTGCCCGCCCTGGCCCACGCCGCCCCGGCTGCCGAACCGGGCACGGTCTTTCAAGACTGCAAAAACTGCCCGCAAATGGTGGTGCTGCCGGCGGGCAGTTTCGTCATGGGCACCCCCGACGATGAAGTCGGCCGCGAGCCCGATGAAGGCCCGATGCACACCGTGACCTTCAGCAAGCCGGTGGCGATCAGTCGCTTTCAAGTCACGGCAGGCGAATTTGATGCGTACATCAAGGAAACCGGGGTCAAGATTGCCGACGGTGACGACCGCCCCGGGCGTAAATGCACGGCGAGCAAACCCAGCTACCCACAGGGGCCGCGTCAGCCCGCGGTGTGCATGGACTTTGAAGACGTGAAGCATTACGTCAGCTGGCTGGCGAAAAAGACCGGCAAGCCATACCGCATGGTCAGCGAGGCCACCCGCGAATACGCCGCCAGGGCCGGATCGACCGGGCCTTTCCCGTTCCCGATGGATGAAGGCAAGCCCTACAGCATCGCCAAGCACGCCAATACCTATGGCCCGGCGGATGGCTACAGCTACAGCTCGCCGGTGGGCAGCTACCCGGCCAACGCATTTGGCGTGTATGACATGCATGGCAACGTGTACGAATGGCTCGCAGACTGCAAACACAACGACTACGTGGGCGCACCCACCGATGGCAGCGCCTGGGTGACTGAGTGCGCAGGTGAACTGATGCAGATCCGCGGCAATGACTGGGGCGAAGCCCCGGTGTTCTCACGCTCGGGCAATCGTAACGACATCTACCCGCAAACCCGTGGCGACTGGATCGGCTTCAGGGTTGAGCGCGATCTTTAAGGCTCACTCCTCCCCTGTAGGAGCTGCCGAGGCACGAAGGCTGCGATCTTTTAAGATCAAAAGATCGCGAGGCAAGCTCGCTCCTACAAGGGAATGAACGCTAAATCCCCACCCCAATCACTCGTTCACAAGAGACTGCCCTTCCCTTGAGCCAAGGAACTCTTGTTTATGAGCCAGCCTGCCACGCCCCGGACATCACCCGGGGTTCTTCGAGAACTGTTTATTCTGCTCAAGCCTTTTCGTTTGATCGTCAGCCTGTCGATCGTGCTGGGCATGATCGGCGGGTTAAGCGTGACGGTGCTGCTGGCGACCATCAACAGTGCCCTGCACGCCGACAGCGGGCTTACCCAACAGGTGGTCGCGCTGTTTGCCGGGCTCTGCGTGCTGGCGCTGATCAGCAGTATTTGTTCAGACATCGGCAGCAATTATGTCGGCCAGCACATCATCGCCACCCTGCGCCGAGAACTCGGCGAAAAGGTGCTTTCGGCGCCCATCTCGCACATTGAACGTTACCGCAGCCACCGGCTGATTCCGGTACTGACCCATGATGTCGACACCATCAGTGACTTCGCCTTTGCCTTCGCCCCACTGGCGATTTCGCTGACCGTAACCTTGGGCTGCATGGGTTATCTGGCCATGCTGTCGTGGCCGATGTTTGTGATGATGCTGGTAGCAATCGCCATCGGCACGGTGATCCAGTACATCGCCCGCGGCTACGGCCTCAACGGGTTTGCCGAAGCCCGTGAAGCCGAAGACGAACTGCAAAAGCATTACAACGCAATTGCCGAAGGCGCCAAGGAGCTGCGTATCCATCGCCCCCGTCGGCAACGGATGTTTGTCTCCGGCATTCAGCGCACTGCGCAAAAAATCTGTGACATTCAGGTGCGCTCGATCAACACCTTCGTCATCGCCAAAAGCCTCGGTTCGATGCTGTTTTTCGTGGTCATCGGCCTGGCGCTGGCCATGCAGTCGTTTTGGCCCAGCGGTAACCCCGAGGTCATCAGCGGTTTTGTCCTGGTGTTGCTCTACATGAAAGGCCCGCTGGAACACTTGATCAGCACCCTGCCTATCATCAGTCGTGCGCAAATCGCCTTCCGGCGCATTGCCGACTTGTCCGAACAGTTCAACTCGCCCGAGCCACACCTGCTGCTCAACGCACAGGACGCCCCTGACAAGACCCTCAACAGCCTGCAACTGCTGGACGTGAGCTACAGCTTCCCGCCCGTGGACGGCAGCGCCCCGTTCCGCCTCGGCCCGGTGAACCTGACGATCAAGCAAGGCGACATTGTATTTATCGTCGGTGAAAACGGCTGCGGCAAAACCACCCTGATCAAGTTGCTACTGGGCCTGTATGCACCGCAACAGGGTGAGATCCGCCTTAATGGCCAGCCCGTGTCAGCCGAAACCCGCGATGACTATCGGCAGTTGTTCACCACCATTTTTGCCGACTACTACCTGTTCGATGACGTGGTGCAAGGTGACATGCACATCCCCCAGGACGCCGAGCAGTACCTCAAACGCCTGGAAATTGCGCACAAGGTCAGCATCACCGACGGCCGGTTCAGTACCACTGACCTATCGACCGGGCAACGCAAGCGCCTGGCCCTGGTCAACGCCTGGCTGGAAGAGCGCCCGGTGCTGGTGTTTGACGAATGGGCGGCCGACCAGGACCCGACCTTCAGGCGGATTTTCTACACCGAACTGCTGCCGGACCTTAAGCGCCTGGGCAAAACCATCATCGTGATCTCCCACGACGACCGTTATTTCGACGTCGCCGATCAATTGGTGCGCATGGACAACGGCAAAGTCAGCACGGCGCTGGACGTGGCGTAATTCGCCGTTCCAATAGCTTTGGGGAGTCAACTTATTTTTTTCAGGAACTTTTATCCGGTTTTTCAATCGTGCTGCGTCTAATAATTATTCCCATTAACAAGAAAGAATTTTTCTACGGAGCCTAGGCACGACATGCAACGACCAACCTTGAGCCGGACACCTCTCTCGATCGCTACCCAGCGTCAGACTGTGCGCCGCACCCTGTTGTCCAGCGCCTTTGTGGCATCAGTTTTACTGGGTTCTTCACTGGTTCAGGCCGCCCCGGTCGCGGTGAACATTCCGGCACAATCGCTGGCCAGCGCACTGAACGAGTTTGGCAAGCAGGCCAATCTGCAAGTGCTGTACAGCCCGGATCAGGTGCAAGGGATCAAATCGCATTCGGTGTCGGGTTCGCTTGAGCCCATCCAGGCACTGGAAACCCTGCTGCAAGGCAGCGGGATTTCCTATCAGCTCAATGGCAATACGGTGATTATCAATTCCCATCAGGGCAAAGGCCTGGAGTTGGGCGCCACGACCATTACCGGCAAGGGCCTGGGCAATACGCTGATCACTGAAGACTCCGGCTCTTACACCACGGGCGCCACGGCCAGTTCGACCAAGTTGCCGTTGTCGATCCGCGAAACCCCGCAGACCGTGACCGTGATCACTCGCCAGTTGATGAACGACCAGGCCGCACAAAGCATCGGTGATGTGCTGCGCAATGCACCGGGTATTTCGACCCAGGCTTACGACAGTGACCGCATGGAATACTCGGCACGCGGCTACGCCATCACCAACTTCCAGTACGACGGCGTCAACAGCCTCTACGACGGTGTGTTCGATGAGGGCGCGACCAAGGTCGACATGGCCTTGTACGACCGCGTCGATATCACCAAAGGGGCGACGGGCCTGTTGTCCGGCTCAGGCGAACCTTCGGCCACAGTCAACCTGATCCGTAAAAAACCTACCCGCGAATTCAAGGCATCGGTCAGCGGCAGCGTCGGCTCATGGGATGACTACCGCACCGAAGGCGATATTTCCGGCCCGTTGAATGAAGACGGCAGCGTGCGCGGCCGGGTGGTGGCGGTGTATCAGGACGCAGACTCGTACCGCGACCATTACTCCAAGAAAAATGACGTGTTCTACGGCATCATCGAAGCCGATCTGACCCCCGACACGCTGTTCACTTTCGGTATGGATTACCAAAAAATAAAGCCGCGCGGCTCGTCCTGGACCGGTAACCCGTACTACTTCTCGAACTACAGCAAGACCGACTTCAGCCGCTCGTTCAACCCGGCCACGGACTGGAGCCGTCGTGATGTCGTCGCGCAAACCACCTTCGCCTCCCTTGAGCACACCTTCGCCAACGACTGGAAGGTCAAAGGCACGCTGAACCAGCAAACAAACGACCACGACACCCAACTGGGCTCGGCCAGTGGCGGCACCCCGGACCCGGTAACTGGTGAGGGCATGTTCTTTTACTGGGGCAAGTGGGAAGGCCATCGCGTACAAACCACCGCCGACATCAATGCAACTGGCCCTTTCACTCTGTTCGGCCGCGAACATGAACTGGTTGTCGGCGCCACATCACAGTCGTCACGCCAAACCGGCGCGACCTTTGATGGCAGCGCGTTCGGTGAGGTTCCGGGCAGTATCTTTGACTGGAAGGGCCATTACCCGAAACCGGACTTCCCAAAAAACGGCAAGTACGAGAAAAACACCAATCAGAACAGTGCCTATATCGCTGCCCGCTTCAAGCCTGCAGACGATTTGTCGGTCATTGTGGGCAGCCGCTTGAGCGACTTCCAGTACAACGAAACCTACAAGTATTACGTGCAGTCGTCTGCATTCAGCGACAACAAAACCAGCTCCAAGCAGCACGGCAAAGTCACGCCTTACGCCGGTGTGGTGTATGACCTGAACGACACCTACTCAACCTATGCCAGCTACACATCGATCTACAAACCGGTGACCGAGCGCAGCCAGTCCAACACCAACCTGCCACCCACCGAAGGCAACAGCTACGAAATCGGCTTGAAGGGTGAATACTTTGGTGGCCGCCTGAACGCGACGGTGGCGGTGTTCCGCACCGAGCAGAAAAAACTGCCGATCTTCGCCGGCACAGACGCGGATACCGGGCGCGACTACTACGAGTCGGTTGACGGAGCAAAAACCAAAGGCATCGAGTTTGAACTGGCCGGTGAGTTGATGCCGGACTGGAACATCATGGCGGGCTACACCTACGCCCAGACCAAAACCGATGACGGCAAGCGCCTGTATGGCTTCCCGCTGGAAACCACCAAGCCTGAAAACGTGGCACGGGTGTTCACCACCTATCGCCTGCCAGGCGCGTTGAACAAAGTCACCGTTGGCGGTGGCGTGAACTGGCAGAGCCCGTTCTACGGCCGGATCTGGAACGACCCGAAAGGCGACTACGACATCATCGAGCAGAACAGCTACGCGCTGGTTAACCTGATGACCCGCTACGATTACAACGAGCACCTGTCGTTCAACCTCAACGCCAACAACGTATTCGACAAAAAGTACCTGTCGGGCCTGGGTAACTTCAGCACCGTTTACTACGGCGAGCCACGCAGCCTGTCGCTGACCACCAAATACACCTTCTAACCCCGCAAAAATCTGTAGGAGCGAGCTTGCTTCGCGATCTTTTGATGGTTTAAAAGATCGCGAGGCAAGCTCGCTCCTACAGTGTCCATGTGTTTTTCGCACATTGCCCTTACACTGAGCACCCCTTGCTCACAGGCACGATCATGGACCTCGACCTGGCCCGTACCTTCCTCGAAATCGTCCGCTGCGGCAGCCTCGCGGCAGCCGCCGAAAAACTTCACATTACCCAGACCGCCGTGACCGCCCGCGTGCAAAAGCTCGAAAGCCTGCTCGGTGCCGGGTTGTTTGTGCGTAACCGCGCTGGTGCCAAGCTGACCCCGGACGGCGAAGCCTTTGTGGTCTACGCCAATCAACTGATGCAAACCTGGGAGGCCGCCCGCCGTGATGTGCCGCGCCCCGAAGGCTTGCACAAAATGCTGCACATCGGCGGTGAAGTCAGCCTGTGTAACCCGCTGATTCTGAGCTGGGCGAAAACCTTGCGAGAACACCTCACCCAGCACGCCTTGCGGATTCAGATTCGCGACGGTGAGTTTCTGTTGCGCCAAATCGAAATGGGCCTGCTGGATGCCGCGCTGGTGTATCAGCCTGAGTATTGGCCGGGGATGCAGGTTGAGCAGTTGCTTGAGGAGAAGCTGATTCAGATTCGCCGCCCTGCCCTGCCCGAACCTTATGTGTACGTGGACTGGGGTGAAGACTTCCGCCGTCAGCATGACGCCGCATTGCCTGACAAGGCCCGGGCGCCGATCAGTTTTAATCTGGGGCCGGTGGCCTTGCATTTCATTCTGGAAAACGGCGGCAGCGGCTACTTTCGTACCCGGGTGGTCAAAAGTTACCTGGACAGCGGCGCCCTGGAGCGCGTGCCCAAAGCCCCTGAATTCAGCTACCCGACCTATCTGGTGTACTCACGCGAACGCGACAGCCCGGCGTTGCAACACGCCATCGAACTGTTGCGCGAACTGGTCAAGGAAGACGGCGACTGGTCGCAGCGCTGGGGCCCGGAGATTTAACCCGCGGCGGTGCGACAACCGGGCGTCTTGTGAAGATGAAAGCTTTCAGCTTTTGAGCCAATCTCTTAATCTGCGAGCGCTGAATAACAAGAACCCCACAGGTGGCACATGACCAATCTCACGCGTACCAACGAAAGCTGGCTGACTTCTGCCTCCCATCAACAGTGGCTGCACGACCAGGGGCAAGCGCTGGTGGATTTCGCCAAGGCTGCGCGTGTGCCGCTGGGGTTTGCCAGCCTCGACCGCTTCGGCCAGCGCCCGGACGATGCGCAGGTGGATACCGTGACTACCGCGCGGATGGTTCACAGCTTTTCCCTGGCGCATATTCAGGGCCTGCCGGGCTGCGGGCCGTTGATAGATCATGGCCTCTCGGCCCTGGCCGGCGCGCTGCAAGACGCCAATCACGGCGGCTGGTTTGCGACCCCCAATGGCGAGGATGGCAACCGCCGTAAGTACGCCTACCTGCATGCGTTTGTCGCCCTGGCTGCCAGCTCTGCGGTGGTCGCCGGACGCCTGGGCGCTGCTGAATTGCTCGCAGAAGCCGTGGGTGTACTGGAGCGTCATTTCTGGTGCGAAGAGCAAGGCGCCTTGCAGGAAAGCTTTGCCGAAGACTGGAGTGACTGCGAGCCGTACCGTGGGGCCAACAGCAACATGCATGGCACCGAAACCTTTTTGGCACTGGCCGATGTGCTCGACGAAGACCTCTGGCTCGACCGCGCCTTGAGCATCGCCGATCGGGTGATTCATCAGCACGCCGCGCAGTCTGGCTACTTGCCCATTGAGCATTTCGACGCGCAGTGGCGAGCGCTGCCCGACTACAACATCGATAACCCGGCCGACCCTTTCCGGCCTTTTGGCAAGACACCGGGCCATGCGTTTGAATGGGCGCGCCTGTTGCTGCACCTTGAAGCCGCTCGCAAGCAGCGTGGCCTGGAAAACCCTGAATGGTTGCTGGACGATGCCCGCCATTTGTTCGCCAGCGCTTGCCGCTATGGCTGGCAGGTGGACGGTGAACCGGGGATTGTTTACACGCTGGACTGGAACCATCAACCGCAGGTGCGTGAGCGCCTGCACTGGACCCTGGCCGAAGCCGCAGCGGCGGCCACCGCCCTGATCCAACGCACCGGCGAGCCCGAATATGACGTGTGGTATCAGCGTTTCTGGGACTACATCGACCTGCACCTGATCGACCGTGAGAACGGCAGTTGGCACCACGAACTGGGCCCGGACAACCTGCCGTCGGCCACTATCTGGCCCGGCAAGGGTGATTTGTACCACGCTTACCAGGCCACGTTGTTGCCGCGCTTGCCACTGGCGATCAGCCTGGCCAGCGCCCTCAAGCTACGTCGTTGAGGACGGGCGTGCATCACCAATCGTATTTGACTTCCAGGGCCGCCGTGCGCTGTTGGCCGTAGTAGCAGCCAAAGCTGTAGTTACACGACGACACGTACTCGCGGTCAAACAGGTTTTGCACGTTGAGGCTGGTGCTGACGCCTTTGAAGCTTGGGTCCAGCGCCGCCAGGTCATAGCTCAGGGTGGCGTCGACCACCACAAATGACGGGGTTTTGAAGCTGTTGGCCGAGTCGCCATAACCTGAGCCGCTGTAGCGCACACCGCCGCCCAACGTCACGCCCCGCAACAGGTTTGCCGCGAAGTGATAGTCAGCCCACACGCTGGCCGCCCAGGGCGCCTGGGCTTCGCTGCGGTGGCCTTTGTCGCTGTAGTTGGATTTGCTGTAAAACGCATCGATGTACGACAGCGAGGCAACCAGATCGACAGCGTTGACGCTGCTCTTGGCTTCCAGTTCGATGCCGCGCGAGCTTATTTCTCCGTTCTGAACCTGATACTCCTGGTATTCCAGGTCGCCGGTCAGCACGTTTTGCTGCTTGATGTCGAACACCGACGCCGTGAGCAACGTGGCGTCGTTGGGCTGGTATTTGACCCCCACTTCATATTGCTTGCCGGTGATCGGTACAAACGACTTGCCGCCACGCTGCGGCGCGGTAGTGCCCACCGACGGCAGGAACGACTCGGTGTAGCTGATATACGGCGCCAGGCCGAACGAGGTCAGGTAGGTCAGCCCCACGCGACCGGTGAATTTGTTGTCGCTTTGCGGCTCCCGGGTATGGGCCAGCAGATCGTTGTTTTCAACTTTGGCCCAGTCCTGGCGGCCACCCAGGGTCAGGATAAAGTTGTCGACCTTGATCTGATCCTGAACATACAACCCCGTTTGCTTGACCACGTTGTCCCACTTGGTGGTCAGGGTTGGCACGCCCGTGGTGCGGTAATTGCTCGGGTTGTACAGGTCAATAACTTCGCTGCCGTACAGGTTGTAGCCCTGGTATTTACGGGTGAAGTGGCGGTAATCGAGGCCCACCAGCAAGGTGTGCTGCAACGGGCCGGTGGCGAAGTCGCTTTGTAGGTGGTTGTCAAAGGTGTACGAGTTGTTCTGCTGACGCCAATCGAGCTTGGTGCGGCTGGCGTGGGTATCAGATACTCCGTCCACGGTGACAAAACGGTTCAGGTAAAAGCCCTTGTAGCGATCATTGACGTCGATATAGCTGAGGCTCTGCCGATAGGTCATAACCTCGTTGAAGGCGTGGGAAAACTGATACCCGACCACGTACTGATCGCGCTTGTAATCGTTCCACTTCGAATCGCCGAGGAACGCATCGCGATGAATTTTGTTGCCCTGCGAGTTGCGATACAGGCTGCCCACGGCTGGCAGGGCCTGATAATCGGCCAGGCCGTCATCACGCTGCAGTTGCGCGTAGACCGTCAGGTCAGTGCTGTCATTGGGCGCCCAGCGCACACTGGGAGCCAGCAGCTTGCGCGAGTCCTTGGTGTGATCCACTTGCTCGCCGCCGGTGTTGCCGACACCGATCAGGCGATAGCTGAGGGTTTTCGCATCGTCCAGCGGCCCAGTGGCATCAAACGCCAGGTTGTACCGGTCAAAACTGCCGGTACCGACTTTGATCTGCTGTTTGGCCTCGGTACTCGGGCGCTTGGACACCAGGTTGATCAAGCCGCCAGGCTGGTTTTGCCCGTACAGCACCGATGAAGGCCCCTTGAGCACTTCGATGCGCTCCAGGGTGTACGGGTCGATTTGCGGCGCGCCGCCCAGGCTGCCGGCTGACGGCAAGTAGGCACCGTCTAGGTAAAGCAGGGTCGGCGCAAAGCCACGGCTGGTGATTTCGTCCGCGATGGTGTTGCGATCGGTGAAGCCATTGGTGCTCAGGCCCGGCGTGTAACGCAGTGCCTGGGTCAGGTCGCGGGCGCCCTGGATCGCCACTTGGTCAGCGGTGACCACGTTGATGGTTTGCGGGATCTCCAGAATCGGCGTGTCGGTTTTGGTTGCGGTGATTGATCGGGTCGCGACAAAACCGTCCACCGGACCACGACCATCTTCGGCCTGATGCGCCGAAATCGTGGTCGCACCGAGGTTCAAGGCGCCCGTCTCCACCAATGGATAAACACTCAGCGCGCCATTTTCGGTGACATTCAACCCCAGCCCCGTGCCCGCCAGAGCTCGCTCTGCTGCCTGTTGCGGGGTATACCTGCCATGCACCGGTGCCGAAGTCTTGCCTTGCAGCAAGTTTGCCGGGATAGACAGGGTCAGGTTATTGTCGCGAGCAATCCGGCTCAAGGTCACGCCTAAGGGCGCCGCTGGCAGATCATAGGCCTGGAGGGCACTTTGCTCATTGGCCAGCGACTGCGCCACCGCACTCAGCGGGTGCCCGGCAATGCTCAGGGTGATGGTCAATGCCAGCAGGCACGGTCTTAGAGGGGCGTACGGCATGTGGGGTCCTTTCTCGTTGTAGTGAAGGCAGTTGTAACCTTGACTAACGAGCAGGACGTTCCCCTCACGCCATTTGAAAATAATTCGTATTTATTGGCTTTTTTAGCGACGCACGTCAATCACCGTCAACCACGGCCCATAGCGCGTGACTTTGAGCGGCAGGGTTTGCGCCAGTGCACTTAAGGTATGCGCGGTGTCGTCCAGCGGGAATACCCCAAAGACGCGCAACCGCGCAGCGTCCGGGCTGATGCGCAACAAGCCGGTCTGGTAAGGGCGCAAGGCATCGATCAAGGACGACAGCGGCTCATCGTGCAGCTCGACCCGGCCTTCCAGCCAATCGGCCTGACTGCGTGAGGTCGGGGTTTGCGGGTCGATCTGATTGGCAGTGAACGACACCGCCTCGCCGGTTTCAATTTTCCGTTGCAGCCCACCCAAGGTGTCGAGTTGCACGCTGTGCTGCTGCACGCTGGCCAGGCTTTCGTCGGTGCCTTGGCGAACCATAAACCGCGTACCCAGGGCTCTGACCTGGCCTTGGTCGGTCGCCACTACAAACGGGCGCTTGGCATCGGCGGCAACATCCACCTGCAATTCGCCTTCTCGCAGCCGCACACGGCGCTGGCCGGCACTGAACTCGATATCGACCGCACTGCGGGCATTCAACGTGAGGCGGCTGCCATCGGCCAGCTCGATGGTTTTGCGTTCGCCGGTGCCGGTGTGTTGATCGGCCATCAAGCCTGCCAATGGCACCACGCGATCTACCACCCCGGCGGCGCCCAGCCCGAGTAACAACAGCAGCACACCGCCTTGCAGGGCTTTTTTGCGCACCGGCGAAGGCGTATCGAGCAAGGCCTTGCGTGCCGCCTGCAACTGACCGGGGCTTCGTCGATCAACCGATTGCAAGTCGGCCAATGGATTTTTCAGCAGCCCGGCGACCCTTTGCCAGGCGGCCTTGTGCTCCGGGTTTTCGGCCAGCCAGGCTTTGAACACCTGGCGCTCGGATGAACAGGCGTGGCCTGACTCAAGGCGCAGAACCCAGTCAATGGCATCACGGGTGATGGGGTCGAGTTTGGTTTTGCTCATGAGCATTACGCCGTGTGTGACAAGCAATGAACAAAGGCACGGCGTAGATCACGTTCTACCGTCGCCAGCGAGACGCCCAATTGATCCGCGATGGCCTGCTGCGGCATGCCCTCCAGGCGGTTCAGCAAAAAGGCCCGTTTAACTCGACGCGGCAGGCCTTCGAGGACCCGATCAATGGCCTCAATGGCTTCGCGCACCAGGGCAATGTCTTCGGCTGAAGGGGCGTAGCCTTCTGGCAGTTCAGCCAGTTGCTCAAGGTACGACTGCTCCAGCTTGCGTCGCCGCCAGAGCGTGCACAGCAGGCGCCGGGCCACTGTGCTGAGGTAGGCGCGGGGTTCTTTGATGCGGTCCAGTTGCTGCGCGTCGAAGGCGCGCAAAAAAGTGTCTTGGGTCAGATCCGCGGCATCTTGCGGGCAACGCACCTGACGCGACAGCCAGCCGCGCAGCCAGGCATGGTTGTCATGATAGAGGCTCGCCAGCAGGGCTTTAGGATCTAGAGGTGCAGACACGATAGATAACCAGACTTAAATAGCAATAAGTCGCATTATCAGCAGATTGAGCGTAATTGCAATGCGCTTGTTCAGAACAAATCGCGCGCCCCGCGATCTTTTGATCGTTTAAAAGATCGCGGGGCAGGCTCGCTGCTACAGTCGTTTAACGCCCGCCGCCCAAATCCAGGAAGGTGCCGGTGGTGTAGGAGGCTTTGTCCGAGAGCAGCCAGATGATGGCTTCGGCGACTTCTTCCGGGCGCCCGCCTCGGCCCATGGGGATGAGGGGTTCTAGTTTGCTGACCCGACCCGGGTCGCCGCTGAGGGCGTGGAAGTCGGTGAAGATGTAACCCGGCCGCACGGCGTTGACCCGGATCCCCTCACCGGCCAGTTCTTTGGACAGGCCCAGGGTGAAGGTATCGAGCGCACCCTTGGAGGCGGCGTAGTCGACGTACTCGCTGGGCGAGCCCAGTCGCGCGGCCACCGATGACACGTTGACTATGTTGCCGCCCTGGCCGCCGTAGCGCGGTGACATGCGCATCACCGCGTGCTTGGCGCACAAAATCGGGCCCAATACGTTGGTTTTAAGGGTATGCATGATGCGCACTTGCGACATCTCGTCGACCCGGGACTTTTGCCCCACGGTGCCGGCATTGTTGACCAGCGCCGTGACCGGGCCCAACTCCAGGTCAACCCGCGAGAACAGGCTGATGACTTCGTCTTCGTCGCTGACGTCTGCCCGAACGGCAATGGCTTGTGCCCCCAGCGCACGCACCTCGTCCAGCACTTGATGCGCCGCCGTGTCGTCAGACTGGTAGTTGATGCAAATCCGGTAACCCTGTTTCGCCGCCAGCACAGCAGTGGCTGCGCCAATACCGCGACTACCACCGGTGATCACGATGACTCTATCCATAAATACGCGCTCCCCATTCAACCAGTGGACATGAGCACAAGAGTAACCACGATGCACCGGTTTTGTCAGGCCGAAGCCGGGTTGCCAGCGACGGGCTGTTCAGCGCGGTGAATATCCACCATAAATTGCTCGGCTGGCAGGGGCTGACCCAGCAAAAAACCTTGCAGGGAATCACAGCCCAAGGTGGTCAGGAAGCTTTGCTGGGTGTCGGTCTCGACGCCTTCAGCAACGATCCGCAAACCCAGCGCCTGGCCCAACGCCACAATCGCCGAGACAATCGCCGCATCATCGCTGTCATGTTCCAGGTCGCGCACGAAACCACGGTCGATTTTCAGCTCGTTGGCAGGCAATCGTTTGAGGTACATGAGGCTGGAATAGCCCGTACCAAAGTCATCAATGGACAGGTCGACGCCC
This sequence comes from Pseudomonas sp. PS01297, assembly GCF_029959305.1. Lineage (NCBI taxonomy): Bacteria > Pseudomonadati > Pseudomonadota > Gammaproteobacteria > Pseudomonadales > Pseudomonadaceae > Pseudomonas > Pseudomonas sp. PS01297. The sequence continues at coordinate 48,280 of NZ_JASCPQ010000018.1, read as the reverse complement.
ATGTGCGAGAGCTTTTGCAGCACCGTCATGCTCGCGTCAGCGTCACTCATCGCGGTGGTTTCGGTGATTTCCAAAGTCAGGCTGTTGGCGGGCAATTGGTTGCGTTCCAGCGCCGAGACCACGCTGTCGACCAGCCCGGAGTAGCAAAACTGCAAGGCCGACAAATTGACCGCGATGCGCCAGTGGCTGTAGCCCTGGTCAAACCAGATGCGCATTTGCCGGCATGCCTCGTTGAGCACCCACTCGCCAATCGGGATGATCAAGCCAGTTTTTTCGGCCAGCTCGATAAAGTCGTCCGGTTGCAGCAAACCCTGTTGCGGATGCTCCCAGCGCAGCAAGGCTTCAGCCCCGACCGGTTTGCCGTTGCTGGCATCAAACTTGGGCTGGTAGTGCAGGCGGAACTGGTTATGTTCCAGTGCCTGACGCAAATCCTGCAATAGTTGCAGTTGCTTGCGCGCGTTGGTGTTCATCGATACGTCAAAGAAGCTGTAGCCGTTTTTACCACCACCTTTGGCGTGGTACATCGCGGCGTCGGCGTTCATCAGCAGCTCTTCGGCGGTCTGGCCATTGCCGGGGTACAGCGCAATGCCGATGCTCGCAGAGATCTGCAAGTCATGCTCATCCACCCGAAAGCTCTTCGCCAACAGGCTGACTTGGCGGGTGGCCACTTGCGGTGCGTCGTCGGGCTCACTCAAACGCACCAGCAACACAAATTCATCGCCACCAATGCGCGCCAGGGTGTCCTGGCTGCGCAACTGCTCGCGTAAACGCAAGGCCACTTCACGCAGCAAGCGGTCGCCCACGTGATGGCCAAAAGCATCGTTGACCGGCTTGAAGCCGTCCAGGTCGATAAACATCAGTGAGAAGCAGCCGCCCTGCTCCGCGACCTTGGCCATGGCCTGGCTGATCCGGTCAGCCAGCAGGATGCGGTTCGGCAGCCCGGTCAGGGTGTCATGCAGGGCCAGTTGGGTAAGCTCTTCGTTGGCCAGGGTCAGTGAGTCCGCCAGCGCTGCCGTGCGGGCGTCCAGGCGGGCATCGAAGATCGAGGTCAGCAGCGCTATCACCAGCACCGCGAGGCTGGACACCAGCACCAGGTTGTCCAGGCCTTTACCGCTCAGGCCATCAACCAGCGCGCCGCAAAAACTGCCCACCGGGAAATTCGCCGCCGCCATGCCGGTGTAGTGCATGCCGACAATTGCCAGGCCCATGACCACCGACGCCCCGCCGCGTATCAGGCGCACATAGGGGGTTTGCTTGCGCAGGCGAAACGCGATGGACAAGGCTGCTGCCGAGGCGCCGACCGCGATCACCAGCGACAGGCCAAACAGCGTCGGGTCGTAGTCAATGCCCGGATGCATCTTCAAAGCCGCCATGCCGCTGTAGTGCATGGCGCTGATCCCGGCGCCCATGATCAAGGCGCCCAACAGTAATTGCAGTGCCGGCAGGCTGGGCTGGCTGACCAACCACAAGGCAAACCCGCAGGACAGGATCGCCACCAGCAATGACCACAGGGTGAGGCCCAGGTCGTAGCCCAGCTCCAGCGGCAACTCCAGGGCAAGCATGCCGATGAAGTGCATCGACCAGACCCCGAAACCCATGGCCAGCGCCCCGCCCCCCATCCACAGATAGGCCGTTCGCCCACGTGCGGTGGCGATTCGCCCTGTCAGGTCAAGTGCGGTATACGAGGCCAGAATGGCCACGCAAAGGGAAATAAACACCAGGGCGGGAGAGTACGTTGCAGCAACCATGAGCTTTCTCTTGAACGATCCGGACCAGCATCCATGCCCAGTGAAAAATGCGCGATTGTACTGCTTCCTGAAACGAACGCACGCAAATGCTAACCCGCTTCACGCTTGACCTTGTCTATATAACGCACGACTGCCGCAGACTTTTCAAATCGGCGATAGATCAACGACAACCAGGAGGTCGCGTCACACCCTTCGATAGTCCGGTACAGCACATTCGGCAGGCTGATATGCCCCACCACCGAGGCCGGCACCACCGCCACGCCCCGGTTCAAAGACACCAAAGCGATGACAGCCACCAGCCCGCCGGGCTGCGCGCCCAGTTTAGGGGCATAGCCAGCTTGCGCCGCCACGTGCAATGTGCCGCTGATCTGCTCGGGCAAGATGAAGGTCTCGTGCTGCAAATGCTCGGCGCTGATGTGCTTGAGGCGAGTGAGCCACGCGTCGGCGGCTATCGCCAAGACAAACCCTTCGCTGTTCAGACGAATGGCTTCCAGTTCCGGGGGCAGCGCCATCGGTGAGCGCACATAGCCCAGGTCAAAACGCCCTTCGGCCACCATCGTCGGCAAACTGGCCATCGGCGCTTCGCGCACGCTCAAGCTGACTTCAGCAGACGCTTGAGCGTAAGCCTGCACTTGGCGCTGCAATACGCCGGAATACACCGCCGAGGCTACATAGCCCAATTCGATGTGCCCGGTTTCGCCGCGCCCGGCACGTTGCGCATGGCGCTGCGCCAGTTCGAACTGGCGTACGGTGGCGTCGGCTTCGGGCAGCAACGCCTGCCCCGCCTCGGTCAGGCTGACCTGACGCTGTTCGCGCACAAACAAGCGCACCCCCAGGGCATTTTCAAGGTCCTGGATTTGTCGGCTCAGGGTCGGCGGTGCAATGCCCAGCACTTCAGCTGCGCGAGTGAAATTGCAGTGCTGTGCAACGGCCAAAAAGTAGCGAAAGTGGCGTATTTCCATAGCAGCATTAGCTCAAAGGTAATGAAGTCCGAGCAGCCAGCTAACGCAACTCAGCCAGTGCAGCGATACCCTGTTGACACCGCCATACGAGAGAGACTCGCACATGTCCGTCAACTTGATTACTCACAAAGTAACGCCCTTGGTTGGCACAGGGCAACGCCCATGAAAACAGTAAGCCCACGTCTGACCCTGCTGACTGCCAGCGGGGTGTGTTCATTGATCGTGCTCGACACCAATATCGTCGCGGTCACTTTGCCCACCATCGCCCGCGATCTGGGCGCCAACTTTGTCGACATCGAATGGGTGGTCAGCGCGTATATGCTGGCGTTTGCCGCCTTGCTGCTGCCGGCCGGGAGCATTGCCGATCGTATTGGTCGCAAAACCACCTTGATCTGGGGCCTGTGCATTTTCATCCTCGCGTCACTCGGTTGCGGGGCGGCGCCCAATAGCCTGCTGCTGGAAATCGCCCGGGCGGTCAAAGGCGTTGGTGCGGCGTTGCTACTGACCTCGGCGCTGGCCTCCATCGGGCATGCTTTCCATGATGAAGTTGAACGGGCCAAGGCCTGGGCGTTTTGGGGCGCGTGCATGGGGGTGGCCATGACCGCAGCGCCCACCTTGGGCGGGCTGATCACCGAGTACCTGGGCTGGCGCTGGATTTTCTACCTCAACTTGCCGGTCGGCCTGGTCCTGATGGCGCTGGTGCGCCACGCTATCAGTGAGTCCCGTGACCCGCAGTCTGCACGCCTCGACCCGTGGGGCAGCCTGGCCTTCAGCGCCAGCTTGCTGTGCCTGATCTGGGGCCTGATCGACGCTAACCGGATTGGCTGGGATAACCCGCTGACCTATGCCCGCCTGTGCGGCGGCGCCTTGCTGCTGGCGCTGTTTGTGTGGATCGAGTCGGTGCAACAACGTCCGATGATCGACCTGCAGCTGTTCCGTCACCCGCGGTTTATCGGTGCATTGCTGGGCATGTTTGCCTATGCCGGGTGCGCTCAGGTGATGATGACCTTGCTGCCGTTCTACCTGCAAAACGGTCTGGGCCTGACGGCCATTCTCTCGGGGTTGGGCATGCTGCCGTTTGCCCTGACCATGTTGATCTGCCCACGAATTGGCGCGCGCATGGCGTCACGCTACACCCCGGCGAGCATGATGGCCCTGGGACTGACCCTGGTGGGCTGTGGCAACTTGCTCAGCGCCTGGGCCGTGGGTTATGGCGGCTACCTGAGTTTCGCCCTGGCCACCGCCGTGACTGGCGCGGGGGCCGGGTTGCTGAACGGAGACACGCAAAAAAACATCATGGCCTGCGTCCCGCGAGACCGGGTGGGCATGGCGTCCGGCATGAGCACCACCATGCGCTTTAGCGCCATCGTGTTGGCGATCGGCGTGTACGGCGCCTTGCTGGGCGGGCACACCGAGCAAAACTTGCAAGCCAGCCTCGCACAGGTGGCCAGCCCCTGGCTGGAGCAAAGCCACTTTATTGCTTCACGGGTGGTCGCGGGCGACATGTCAGGGGCGCTCAGCCAGTTGCCGCTGGCGGCACAAGCGCAGATTCAACCACTGGCGACCCAGGCGTTTGTCGCAGGCTTCAGTACCCTGCTGTGGGTGGCCGGGTTGCTCGCGCTGTTAGGCGCACTGCTGGTGGGCACGCTGATGCGTAAACCGATACCGCGGTTTGTCGTTGCCACCTGAAAAGGCTGCGCCCAGCTCACGGTGATGCCGGCATACCTTCCTGCAAGCGCTGCAACTCGCGGCGAACCATGCTGGCGTATTCGGCGGGGCTCAAACTGTACAGTTGCCCCGCCACCCAGCCCAGCCAGGCGCCTTTGAGGTCCGTGCGCCGGGCAAAAAGCTCGGCAGCCTTGGCCTGAGCCTGCTCAAGGTGCTGCTGATGAAACTCGCTGCGAGTCAGCGTCACTCTTTGCTGGCCTTGAAGGTCAACTCACCCTTGCGCCATTTGGCCGCTTTGGTGGTGACCGCCTTCAAGGTTTTGCTCAGGCCAGCTTCAAGTTGCTCGGTGGCCGCAAACACCAGCATCACGGTCTGGCCTTCCTTGAAAACAATACCTTCGCCTAACGGCGAGCTGACGTAGGCATAGTCACCAATGCCATACACCGTCATTTTGATTTCACGAAACTTGATGTCCAGCTTGCCACCTTCACGGCTCGGCATGACAGCGGCACTGAAATGATCGCCAACCTTGAGTTTCAGGCCGGGTTTGTCGTCTACCACCAACGCTGTTTCGGTATCGATTTCAGCGATGTAAATACCTTCTGCCGTTTGCTCGGTGACGTATACAAAGCGCGACTGGAACAACTTGACCAACCGGGCCCGCAAGTCACCCAACACAAATAAAGCGTGCATCTCCAAATTGCTGACTGCCAACGAAAAGCCCTCAATAACAAAAAATGAATCTGCCTGCTAAAAGGCAGGCAGCAAAAAAGACCTCACCCACCCACTTAAAAACCGAGTACGGGAAATTCAACTGACGGCTGGGGTCAGGGATGGCCTGTGACGTAAAAGTAATGGATTCCCGCCTGGGTTGCCCTGACAAAAAGGCGCCAGAACTTGAAGGAAATTAAACAGGGCATGTGCTCGCGCACAGCGGTTTGTACTCAGTTGGGCGGCTATTCTACCGACTCAGGCACAGGAATGGGTATACACATCCTGTTCCCGATTTTGCCAACGGCTTATTTTCTGCCTGATTGGCCCCATATTCAACAGGGCTTTCGTCGCACCGATGCGTTAACTGCGCCACAACCCGCCAACTGCTGCCATACTGGCGCGAAAAATTGGCCTGGCCCATGCCGCCAGGTTGTCTGCACTCCATTACTTGCAAGGAATCATGACACGTGACGGAATTTGATATTGGCGAGTATTTCATCCGTGGTGACGTCAAAGATGTCGACGGAGAGTTTCAGGCAGTGATCGTGATGCGCCCAAAACCACCGTTGACCAAAGTCAGTTACTACCAGGTTGAAAAGGACCGTTGGTTCAAGACCGCCGAGCTGGCAAAAATAGCCGGCATGGAATCTGCCCGGCAATTAAAAGAAGCCGTCGACGCAGGCGCCCTCAACGCTTAAACGCATTTTAAACAACACGTTTCATGTTTCTATTCTAGGCTTGGCCTCGAACTCTTTGCTCTCGCAGGCCTCAAAGCAGAGCACCCACTCAAGGAAATGAACATGGACGATACCCCTGTCACCCTGCAAGCATTGTTTGAACAACTGGGTCTGGACGCTGATCAAGCGTCGATCGACGCGTTTTTCCTCAAAACCCCGACACTGGCTGAAGACGTCAAGCTGGCCGATGCGCCTTTCTGGACCGCGGCTCAATCGCAGTTTCTAAAAGAAAAAATCGCCGCTGACGATCACTGGGCCATTGTTATCGACGAACTAAACGAGCGCCTGCATCAAGCACGCTGAGCGTGCTCTAGCCGTGAGCCAAGGTTGGCGCCCAGTTGCGCCAACCACGCCGTGCGACATTCTTCTGCTTCGACCCGGCTTGAGAAGGCCGTCCCCCGCTGTTCACCATTCACCAGTACTACCCAGCAAGCCTTCTGGCCCAGAGCGCGCAAGCTCTTGGGAACACCGCTACCAATCATCACGGCTACATCGACCTGGTTGGTCATGAGGGTCACTCCGCTAATTAGTTAGTCTCCTAACGATGCCGGCTATGTTAGTGCTTCCGTGACAGCGGAAAAAGCTATGTACCGAATAGATGCATTGCATCACCTGTAACAATCCCGGTGCACGCTTACCCGTACACGGGAGCCGTTTGCTCATAGATCAAACGCCCACCTTCCTGCGGTCGATTGAAAAAAGCCTGATCGACAATCCCTTCTCCCGAACCCACCGAGGCATTCCAGTTCGCCGATTGGTGGACGTAGCGCTGGCGCAAAACCCGCTCTTGCTCATCGCCCAAATCGATAGCGCCAAGACGCACTTGCGCCTGAAGACTTGCTTCAATGGGCAGCAGCTCATCAGGCAGTGCGTAAGCAGCCTGCGTCAGTACCCGGAACGGCACGCCTTGCTCGCACGCCAGGCTGTGCATAATGCGCAGGTACACCCGCGCCAAATCACCGAATACCCGGCGTTGCATAAACACCGCAGCCAGCACTTGTTGCATGGGGTCTTCGCGGCTGCCCTGGCGGCGTGAATCACTGCGCACTTGCAGCAGGCGATCCGGGTCAGTGGGGTCCAACAAGTCCCGGGCCTGCCACTGCGTCAGTTCTGCACTCGCGCGCTGCCAAGCGTGGGTCAGGTTGATAGGTGTGGACGGGCTAACCAGATTGGTTTGCCAGCGCGTCAAAAATACCTGCTCGGACATCAACGCCGGATACCCACCCCCCACATCGGCATGCGCACCGGGGACGGCGATTTCCATGGGCCACTGCCCAGCGATGCTGTTCAGGGCAAAATTGCGCCGCTGCTCATCACGTGCGGCCAATTGCACAACATACTTCGCGCAGCCAGGGCTCAGGTACAGGTTAAGGCCGGGGTTGATGTCGTCACTGATATCGCCGCCGTCTGCCAGCCCACCCATGGCGGCGACAGTATCGAACAAGCCGATAAAGGCGATTTCGCACTCAAAATCTGCGGCCAGGCTGAGCTGCGACTTAAAGGATCCACTGAGGACGAGGTTGGCAAAGTGCCGGGCGGCGGCCGCGCCACGACTGAATCCAAAAATATCCAGCTGTAACCGGCCCAAAGAAGCCGCTGGCGCAGCCTGAATAAAATGCCTCATGCACTCGAGCAGTTGCGCGTAAGCCTGTTCTGCCTTGCCCACCACGCCGCTACTGCCACGGCCATAGGTTTGGGCCGGAAAACGCGTATCGGCCGAGCCTGTGGTAGTCCCTATACCGCTTATATAGAGAGACGTCACGGCGTTGCCGTCGGCATTGAAGGTTTGTTGCGCCGGGTAATGCTGGTACAGCGCGGCAATATTGGTCGTTGCGTTGGCGTAGCTGCTGTCGCTCTCGCCCCTCAGCCTTTGCGCCCGTCGCGCCTCACCTATAGCACTGTTGTACTGGTTATTGGCGGTGCCATCAAAGAACACACCCACCCGCAACACGCGCTTTGTGTTGCTCGAATCACCCATGAATCTCACCCTCGTTCAAATCGGCCACGCGTAAAAATGCCGCGCAACTATAAGGTGCTTCACCGGTGGAACTCACTCAACGCGCGGAGATTGTTGTACAAGGTTTTACAAGGCGGGACGGGCAGCAAGGCGAATGCTCGCAGAACCCAAAAGCTACCGGGGCCGTGCGGCCCCGGCAAGGTCAGGCACTCAGGCTTGACGCTGGTGCTTGTCGATTTGCTCGTGACGCTCTTGAGCTTCGATGCAGTACTTGGTGGTCGGGCTGATCAGCAGGCGCTTAAGGCCAATGGCCTCGCCGCTGTCGTCGCACCAGCCGAAGCTGTCTTCTTTGATGCGCTCCAGCGCTTGTTCCAGCTGAGGCAGCATGCGCTGGTCACGATCGATTGCGTTCACCAGCCACGTACGTTCTTCTTCAACCGAAGCGGCATCCGCAGGATCGGCCGGAGTGTCCAGGCTCTCGATCGCAATGCGGTTTTGCTCGATGCGTTCGTGGGTTTCAACCTTCATGCCTTGCAACAACTCAGTGAAAAAAGCGTGCTGCTCGGCATTCATGTAGTCATCCGCCGGCATGGCCAGCAACTGTTCCTTTGTCATTGATTTCTCTATAAAAAATACGTGCATTAAGGCGAAATGGGGAGCGATCGGATCGTTCTTTATCCAAACCCGTTAGGTGCCATCTATCTCAAGCGCCACCCGGCACTCAATTTACGAGGGGCGGCAGTCTAAGGCCGACTTATCGAGTCAGCAACTGAAATGACAGCTATTTGTCCAGCTAAACGTGTAAAGAGACGAAAAAACCGTTCAGAGGGGCTAATGGAGTGCGTTTATAGCAAGAAATTCAATCGTGCTGCTGAAAATCATCACCCCTTGAATAAAGGCCTCGCTCAGGCAGCCGAGCCCTGACCATTTACCCTCAGCCGAAAATACTTCGGATTATTACGCCAGAGTAAAAATCAGTAAGACCCTGGCTCAACACGCAAGCGTTTGCAGGCATCTTTACGTGCGACTTTGCCGCGCTACGTCTCCCTCTTCTTGGGTTGAAAAATCCTACAAACTTCTCCGTAAATCTTATTGGTAGTTACGCACTGCCTGACAATACTGCGCGGGAAACGCGCTTTACAATCACTCGACCAAATCCCATTTCCCACGCCAAGTAAATGATCGATATGTCACTGCTTGTATCGCCAGCGCATAACGCTTTAACCGAACCGACTGCCAGATAATAAATAGCCTTTGTTCAGGGGTACGACGTGATGAGTTATTCCTTGTTTGCCGACGATCAACCCGCACGGGCGCCAAGTGTGCCAATTATCCCTATGCCAGAGCACGTGGTGAGCCTGCCCCAACTGGAGCGATTGAGCACACTGCGCGATGCCCTGTTGCTGCTAAAAGTGCCGCTGGCCAACAGTTGCGGGTTGCGTGGCCTGATTGAGAGGCAGTTGCTGAGCAATGATGTGTATGACCGCGTGCTGGGCAAATCATCAACCTCGGACCTTCCCCCCAGCGCACCGACACTGCCGTAGCCTGCACAGCTGCGCTATAACTCAATAAAATTGCAGTTAAACATCATTATTATGAATTTGCGGACTGCAAACGGTGCGAGCACACTGCGCACGTTCCTCCCCCAATAAAGGAACACTTTTAAGGGCTTGCCGGGAAACCCGCACGGCCCTTTTTTTATCCCTTCGTTGCCATATACCGGATTTCCCCACCATGCAAAACAGCTGGATCAGCCGCCTGTTGCCTGCGGCCACGAATACCCGCCCCACCGAATGGAGCCGCGCTGCAATAGGCGTCTCACTGGGTACACTGCTGTGTGTCTGGGTCTGTAGCCTGTTCTTTGGCCTGCCCGTGGCCATGCACCTGATTGGCCCTTTGGGAGCCTCGGCCATTTTGCTGTTTGCCGTGTCCTCCGGGGCATTGGCGCAACCCTGGTCGATTGTCGGCGGCTACCTGTGTGCAACGGTGGTGTCATTGGGCGTGGTGCATTTTTTCGGCCGCAACCTGGACAGCGCCTGCCTGGCCGTAGGCCTGGCGATGCTTATCATGTGCTTGCTGCGCTGTCTGCATCCGCCGGCAGGGGCGCTGGCCTTGCTGGTAGTCCTCGCAGACCCGGACAGCGCCCGCCTGGGCTGGGGAATGCTCGCCCCCGTGATGCTCAGCGCTGTGTGCATGCTGTTGGCGGCATTGGTCTACAACAACCTGACACGCGTGCGTTACCCGAAAAAAAATGCTGAGCCGGCACCGGCCATTGTGGCTCCGCATATCCCCGGTGAAGCTGGCATTACTGCCGAAGATTTGCAAAAAGCCATGGAGCAAATGGACGCCTTTATCGACGTGACACCTGAAGACCTCGAAGCCCTGGTCCGCGCCAGCGAACACAATGCGCGCCGACGCAGTGTGCGCGAGGTGTTTGCCGAAAGCGCCTGACGCACAAGCGAGCCTCATGCCTGATACGGCGACTGTCGAAAACCTGCAGACTCCTGCTAGGGTTACTGAAGCGTCGTCCGGGCGGGCTGTAATCACACACAGTTGATCACTCGGATACTCCACTCCACGTGATCAAGGCTCGCAATGCTCAGAACCATCGAGAACGAAGTCTCCAGGCAAGCCGCCCCACCCGCCTTGCAAGCTGAATTTGCCCAGCATGACTTTGAGAAGCTGCGCACGTTTTGCAGCCTGACCTATATCGCCAGCACGATTATCTGGCTGATGTTTGACCTGATTGTCAGCACCAAGGGCGGTCAGGGGTTTACGGGGCTTTCCATGCTGTTCATCGCCACAATGATTGGCCTGACCGTTCTTATCGGCTTTCTGCGCACGGCTCAACAATTCAACCTGCTGAACGTGGTCTTTGTGCTGGTGATCAGCATCGGCATACGCTTGCTGGTTGAGGGCCTGCCAGTGACCGAACAAGCCGTGTGGCTGACCCTGGCGACCTCAAGCATGCTGTATTGCGCCTCGATCCTGCCTTTGAGCCGCTGGGCATTCATCAGCACCTTGGCCATAACCGTCGTAGTGCTTAACCCGTTTGTACTGACTGAAATATCGATCATGGACCTGCGGGGCAGCATGCTCCTCTGCTATTACTCTTTCCTGGCCTGCCTGACGACGTACAGCTTTTTCAAATTGCGCCGTGTGAAGCTGCTCAACTACACCCTGTCCAAACTGCTGATTGAGCAGGCCTACATCGACACCCTGACCGAGATCCCCAACCGCCGCTCCTTTATGGCGCGGGCTGGCAGCGAATTGGGTATCCGGCCCCGTGAGCACGATCACTACCTGGCGATGATCGACATCGACAACTTCAAGAAAGTGAACGACCTGTACGGCCATGACATTGGCGACGAAGTGCTCAAACGCACGGCAGCGAATATCAAAGCCGTGGTGCAGGGCTATGAATATGCGCGCCTGGGCGGGGAAGAGTTTGCCGTGTACGTTTCAGGTGTGCGTCGGGATGACGTTGAAGTGCTGATGGATGCATTGTGCCGCCAGGTACGCGAAGACCCGCATCAATACCCGGTGACCATCAGCATCGGCCTGACCCGGGTTGACGACCACGACACCCTCAACCAGGCCCTGGCCAAGGCGGACAAAGCGCTGTACGCGTCCAAAAATAGTGGCAAGGACCGGTTTACGTTTCATGCTGATTGAGGCTGCAGAGCGTACTAAGTCTCGCGATCCTTTAATTTTTCGCAGCCTTCGTGCCTCGTCAGCGACTACAGCCGGACGTGGCCTGAGCAGGCCCTAGCGCTCGCTCACTTCCATTTTCCCGTCCCAGCCACCGCCCAGCGCGGCGATCAATTGCACGCTGGCGATCAAGCGGCTTTGCAGCAGGTTCAAAACGCTGCGCTCGGTGCTCAAGGCCGTGGTTTGAACGTTGACGACATCCAGATACGCAATCAAACCCGCTTTGTACTGGTTGGTGGTCAGGCGCAGTGATTCGCGGGCCGATTCAAGCGCCTGCTCTTGCACCACGGTTTCGTCACCCAGCACTTTCAACTGGATCCTGTAGTTTTCCACTTCACGGAAACCATCGAGCACGGTCTGGCGGTATTTGGCCACGGTCTGGTCATACACGGCTTCATTACGGTCCACTTCGGCCGAACGCTGGCCACCATCAAACAATGGCAATGAAATTTTTGGCCCCACCGACCAGAACCGGTTAGGCACGCTGATCCAGTCCTGATATTGGCTGCTGCTGTAGCCGCCTGACAGGCTCAGGCTGAAGTCCGGGTAGTACGCAGCCTTGGCCACGCCTATGTTGGCGTTGGCGGCAATGATTGAGCGCTCTGCCGAGGCAATGTCCGGGCGCCGCTCAAGCAGTTGCGAAGGCACACTGACCGGGATCACCGGCAGCTTGGGGATGTCGTTGATTTCTGCCAGTTTGAAGCCCGTAGGCGGCTGACCGGTGAGCACCGCAATGGCGTTTTCAAATTGGGCACGCTGCCAGATCAGGTCGATCAGGCTGGCCTGGGTATTGCGCAATTGGGTCTGCGCTTGCGCCACCGCATCTTTGCCGGAGATCCCGGCGCGGTACTGGTTTTCGCTCATTTTTAGCGACCGTTCATACGCCTCGACGGTCGCTTCCAACAAACGTTTCTGCTGATCAATCACCCGCAGTTGCAGGTAGTTCTGCACCAGCTCCGACTGTTGGCTCAAGCGCATGGCCGCCAGGTCGGCATAGCTGGCTTCGGCGCTGGCTTCATTGGCCTCAAGGCCGCGGCGCAATTTGCCCCAGACATCGGCCTCCCAACTGACCCCGACTTGCGCATTCAAGGTGTCGCGAATACCGCTGCTGGAACTGGTCAGGCTGGAGTTGGAGCTGCCAGTACCCTGGCTGGAACGGGTTTTACCCACGCTTAAATCAGCACTCGGCAAGAAGGCTCCACGGGCATTGCGCACCAGCGCCTGGGCCTGGCGAAATTGCGCCTCGGCCTGCGCAACACTCTGGTTGTTGCTGTTGAGCTTGGCCACCAGCGCGTTGAGCTGCGGGTCAGCGTACAACTCCCACCAGGCGCCCCGCTCCAGCGCGTCGCTCGGGTTGGCCTGGGTCCAGCCATCAACCGCGTTGAACTGCTGCGGCACGGCCAGCTCAGGGCGCTGGTAATCCGGCCCCACCGCACAGGCACTGAGCAGCACGCCGGTCAGCACCAGGCCCAACAGACGCGAGCCACGGGCGAGCGCCCAACGTTGTGGCGACAATGCCGGAGCAAGGTTAAGCAAACGAGAGGTCATAGCGGAGTTTCCAGAGCAGCATCAGTACGTACGCCACGCCATTGGTTGAAACGATGGCGCGCACGGTCGAGATAGAGGTAAACCACCGGGGTGGTGTAAAGGGTCAGGATCTGGCTGAAGACCAGCCCGCCGATGATGGTCAGGCCCAATGGCTGGCGCATCTCGGCGCCTTCAGCATGGCTGAGCATCAACGGCAAGGCGCCAAGGATGGCCGCCAAGGTGGTCATCAGGATCGGCCGCAAACGTTGCAGGCAGGCGCTGCGGATGGACTCTTGCGGGCCCATCCCCGAATGCCGTTCCAGCTGCAGGGCCAGATCGATCATCAAGATGGCGTTTTTCTTCACCACGCCGATCAGCAGGAAGATCCCGAGCAACGAAATCAGGCTGAACTCCCCGCCGGTGAGGTAAATGCTCAACAACGCCCCGACCCCCGCCGATGGTAAGGTCGAGAGGATAGTCAGCGGGTGAATATAGCTCTCGTACAGAATGCCCAGCACCAGATACACCGCCACCAGCGCGCCCAAAATCATGAAAGGCTGGCTCTTTTGCGTGGCGGCAAAGGCATCGCCGGTACCGGCCATTTTCACGATCACTTCTTCGGGTAAGCCCAATTTGGCGATCTCGCGCTCAATCGCTGCGGTGCCCTGCTCCAGTGAAACGCCGGGAGCCATGTCAAAAGAGATGGTTTCTGAGGCAAACTGGCCTTCATGTTCAACCCGATCGTCTTGCAGGCTGTTCTCGTAGTGAGCAATGGCCGACAGCGGAATCCGCGAACCATCGGCCGTGATGACCTGCACCTGGTTCAGGGTTTGCGGGTCCTGGGCGTATTTGGGGTTGACCTCCATCACCACCTGATACTGGTTCAGGCTGTCGTAGATGGTCGAAATCTGCCGCTGGCTGTAGGCGTTGTTCAGCACCGCAGTGACCATGTCCATATCGACCCCGAGGCGCTTGGCCTGATCGCGGTCTACCACCAATGTGACTTGCTGCGCACCCCGCCCTTCACGGGCGTCAATGGCAGTGAGTTCGGGCAAAGACTTGAGTGCAGCCACCACTTTGGGGTACCAGGTGCGTAATTCACCCAAGTCGCCGCTTTGCAGGATGTAGGAATACTGTGAGCTGGTTTGCTCACGGCCACCGCCAAATTGCAGGTCCTGGTCGGCCATCAGCATCAGGCGCCCGCCCGGCACTTTGGGCATGTTTTCACGCAAACGCTCGATAACTTTTTGCGCAGAAATTTTGCGCTCAGTGATCGGTTTAAGCCGCACGATCATCACCGCGTTGTTGGTGCCGCTGTTACCGCCAATAAAGCCCGCCACGCTGTCCACTGCCGGGTCTGCCAACACAGCCTTGCGGAAGATGTCCATCTTGGGCTGCATCACACTAAACGACAGGCCATCATCGCCGCGCACAAAGCCAATCAGTTGCCCGGTGTCTTGCTGCGGCATAAAGGTCTTGGGCACCACTACATACAGCGCCACGTTTACGCCGATGGTCAGCAACAGGCTGAGCAGGGTCAGGCGCTTGTGCCGCAAGACCCAATCCAGACTGCGGGCATAGCCCAGCACCATGCGGTCGTTAAGCCGGATGCTCCAGCGCTGCATGGCGTTTTCCGTGCCCGGCACATGGGGTTTGAGCCAGCGCGCGCAGAGCATCGGGGTCAAGGTCAGCGAGACCACCAGCGACACCACAATCGCCGCTGCCAAGGTGATCGAAAACTCCCTGAACAGACTTTCAATGATCCCGCCCATAAACAGGATCGACAAAAACACCGCCACCAGCGAAACGTTCATTGAGAGCAAGGTAAAGCCGACTTCCTTGGCCCCCAGGTACGCCGCCTTCATGGGCGAGATCCCGGCATCAATATGCCGTGAGATGTTCTCAAGCACGACGATAGCGTCGTCCACCACCAGCCCGGTGGCCAGGATCAGGGCCATCAGCGACAGGTTGTTCAGCGAAAAGCCGAACAAATACATGATGGCAAAAGTCCCCACCAGCGACACCGGCACCGCCAGGGTCGGGATCAGCGAAGCACGAAAATTGCCCAGAAACAGGAACACCACCAGAATCACCAGCGCTACGGCAATCAGCAAGGTCATCTCGGCTTCATGCAGCGTGGCCTTGATGACCGGGGAGCGGTCCATGGCCAGGTTCAGTTTGACGCTGGCCGGCAGGACCGCCTGCAAGGCAGGGAGCTGGGCCTTGATCGCGTTGACGGTTTCAATGATGTTAGCCCCTGCCTGACGGTTGATCACCAGCAACACCGCAGCATCATGGTTGAAGAAACCGCTGTTGTAGCGGTCCTCAACGCCGTCCTGGACCTTGGCCACATGGCCCAGACGCAAAGCCGCACCGTCCTGGTAACGGATGATCAGCGGCTCATAATCCTTGGCCTTTTCCAGTTGATCATTGGCCTGTATTTGCCAGTTATGCTCATCATTCGACACGGCGCCTTTGGGCCGGCGAACGTTGGCGTTGGCAATGGTGTTGCGCACGTCATCCAGCGCCACGCCGTACTGGTTCAGCAATTGCGGCTCCAGCTCGATACGCACGGCAGGCAGGGAACTGCCGCCGATTTGCACCTCGCCCACCCCCGGCACTTGCGACAGGCTTTGCGAGAGGATGGTCGAGGCCAGGTCGTAAAGTTCGCCCTTGGCCAACACATCGGACGTCAGCGACAGCACCATGATCGGTGCTTGCGACGGGTTAACTTTTTTGTAGGTCGGCATGCTGCGCATACCGCTGGGCAACAGGTTACGCGAGGCGTTGATCGCCGCCTGTACCTCGCGGGCCGCGCCATTGATGTCGCGGTCCTGATCGAACTGCAAAATCACCCGCGTCGAGCCCTGGCTCGAGCGGCTGCTCATGGTGTTGACCCCGGCAATCGCGCCAAAGGATCGCTCCAGCGGCGTGGCCACGGTTGAGGCCATGACCTCGGGGCTGGCCCCCGGCAAACTGGCAGACACCACGATCACCGGAAAATCCATTTGCGGCAGCGGCGACACCGGCAGCAAACCAAAACTCACACCGCCCAGCAACATAATTGCCAGACTCAGCAGCATGGTCGCTACCGGGCGCTTGATGAACGGGCCGGACAGGTTCATAGCGACGCCTGCTCAACGGTTACCGTGTTACTGCGCCAGCGGCGGCCCAGTCGATCAAAGTACAGATAGATCACCGGTGTGGTAAACAACGTCAATACCTGGCTCACCAGCAGACCGCCAACCATCACCAGACCCAGCGGTTGACGCAGTTCCGCGCCGGAACCGGTCGCCAGCATCAGCGGCACGGCACCAAACAAGGCGGCCAGAGTGGTCATAAGGATCGGCCTGAAACGCAGCAGCGCCGCCTGGTAAATCGCGTCATGGGGGGCCATGCCCTGGTTGCGTTCAGCGTCGAGAGCGAAGTCGATCATCATGATCGCGTTCTTTTTCACGATGCCGATCAGCAAGATGATGCCGATGATCGCGATCATGCCCAGGTCATTGCCGCTGAGAATCAGCGCCAGCAAGGCGCCGACGGCCGCAGACGGCAAGGTCGAAAGGATGGTGATGGGGTGAATGTAACTCTCATAGAGCACACCCAGCACGATGTACATGGTCACCACCGCCGCCAGGATCAGCAGCAAGGTGCTCGACAACGACGCCTGGAATGCTTGTGCAGCGCCCTGGAACTCGGTTTGCACGCCGACCGGCATGCCGATGTCTTTTTGCACCTGATCAATCAGTTCGACCGCCTGCCCCAGCGCCACGCCGGGCGCCAGGTTGAACGAGACCATCACCGACGGGAACTGACCAATGTGGGAAATGGACAGTTGCGACTGACGCTCTTCAACCCTGGCCAGGCTGGACAGCCGGACCTGACCGCCATCCGTGGTTTTGACGTGGATCTGCTCCAGCGACTGCGGGCCGATTTTCTCGCCATCTTTGGCCTGCAGTACCACGCGGTACTGGCTGGCCTGGGTGTAAATGGTCGAAATCTGCCGCTGGCCGAAGGCGTCGTACAGTGCGTCCGTGATGTTCGCTACCGACACCCCGAGGCGCGAGGCGGCATCGCGGTCGATGACCAGAAACACCTGCAAGCCTTTGTCTTGCAGGTCGCTGGCCACATCGGTCAGTTCAGGCTGGTTGCTCAAGGCCGTCACCAGTTTTTGGCTCCAGGTACTGAGCAACTCCGCATCAGGGGATGACAAGCTGAATTGGTACTGAGTGCGGCTGACGCGGTCTTCGATGGTCAAGTCCTGCACCGGCTGCATATACAGGCGAATCCCGACCAGCTTGTCCACCTGCGGTTGCAGACGCGCAATCACTGCCGAAGCGCTGTTGCTGCGCTCGCTGTGGGGCTTGAGGTTGATCAGCATGCGCCCGCTGTTGAGGGTGGCGTTATCGCCGTCCACACCGATGTAAGACGACAGGCTTTCAACATCCGGGTCTTGCAGGATGATCTTGCCCAGCTCTTGCTGACGCTGGCTCATGGCGCTGAACGAAATCGACTGCGGCGCCTCGGAAATCCCTTGAATCACGCCCGTGTCCTGCACCGGGAAGAACCCCTTGGGCACCACCATGTACAGAAACACCGTAAGCGCGAGGGTGCCGATGGCCACCAGCAATGTCAGTGGCTGATGCTTGAGCACCCACTGCAACATGCGTCCGTACTCGGCGATCATCCAGTCAATAAAGGCACCGCTGGCCCGGTAGAAACGGCCCTGCTCTTCGGGCTTTGGCTCAGCCTTGAGCAAGCGTGCGCACATCATCGGTGTCAGGGTGAGCGACACCACCAGCGAAATCAGAATCGCCACCGCCAAAGTGATGGCAAATTCGCGGAACAGCCGCCCGACCACGTCTGCCATGAACAACAGCGGGATCAGCACGGCAATCAGCGACAGAGTCAGCGAGATCAGGGTAAAACCGATTTGCCTGGCGCCTTTGAGGGCAGCCTGCATCGGGGTTTCGCCTTCCTCGATGTAGCGTGAAATGTTTTCCAGCATGACGATGGCGTCATCGACCACAAAGCCGGTGGCAATGGTCAGGGCCATCAGTGTCAGGTTGTTGACCGAAAACCCGGCCAGGTACATCACGCCAAAAGTCCCGATCAGCGACAACGGCACCGCAATCGACGGAATGATCGTGGCGCTGGCGCGGCGCAGAAACAGGAAGGTCACCATCACTACCAGCGCGATGGCGATCAGCAATTCATGCTGCACATCGCGTACAGAGGCCCGGATGGTTTGCGTGCGATCGGTCAGCACGGTGACATCGATACCGGCTGGCAGGTTGTTGGTGATGCTCGGCAACAGCGCCTTGATCCGGTCCACCACTTCAATCACGTTGGCACCGGGTTGACGCTGGATATTGAGCAATACCGCCTGATTTTCGTTGGCCCAGGCGGCCAAGCGTTCGTTCTCGGCCCCGTCGACGATTTCTGCCACGTCTTTGAGCCGCAACGGCGCGCCGTTGTTGTAGGCCAGAATCAGTTCGGCGTATTCCTGCGGGGTTTTCAACTGGTCGTTGGCGTCCAGCATCGATACCCGCGTCGGGCCGTCAAAGTTACCCTTGGGCTGGTTGACGTTGGAGGCGCCGATCAGGGTGCGCACATCAGCCAGGTTCAAACCATTGGCGGCAAGCGCTTCGGGGTTGACCTTGATCCGCACGGCCTGGCGCTGACCGCCGGCAATGCTGACCATGCCCACACCATTGATCTGGGCAATTTTTTGCGCCATGCGGGTATCGACCAAGTTGTTGAGCTTGGGCAACAGCATGGTTTTAGAGGTAATCGCCAAAGTAAGCACCGGGGTGTCGGCCGGGTTGACCTTGTTGTACACCGGCGGTGCCGGCAAGTCCTTGGGCAGCAGGTTGGTCGCGGCATTGATCGCAGCCTGCACCTGCTGCTCGGCGACATCCATGTTCATGTCCAGGTTAAAGCGCAGGGTCAACACCGAGGCGCCACCGGAACTGGTCGAGGCCATCTGCGTGAGGCCGGGCATTTGCCCGAACTGGCGCTCAAGGGGCGCCGTCACCGCACTGGTCATGACATCCGGGCTGGCGCCGGGGTAAAGCGTCATCACGCGGATGGTCGGGTAATCGACCTGAGGCAAGGCCGACACCGGCAGCAGGCGATACGCGATGATCCCGGACAAGACGATGGCAATCATGCACAGCGTGGTTGCCACCGGGCGCAGGATAAACAGCCGCGACAGATTCATTCGCCAGCCTTGCCCTTGCCCATACCCTGGGCTTTGGCAGCACTTGGATCGGCGTCCGCATCCGGACCACCTTGCAGTTGCCCTGCGGCCGATGTCGGTACTTCGCTGCTGTTGCTGACCACTTCGACCAGGCTACCTTCGCGCAAGCGATCGGTGCCTTCGAGCACCACGCGATCACCCGGTTCCAGGCCTTCTTTGACAACGGTCAAGTCGCCATCGGTCGCACCCAGTTTGAGGGTGCGGATCTTGACCTTTTTATCGCCGTCCATTGCATAGACAAACGAGCCATTGGTGCCGTACTGAAGCGCTGCGGTCGGGGCCAGAATCACACCTTTGAGGGTGTCAGCCAGCAGACGCACGTTGACGAACTGGTTGGGGAACAGCGCCTGATCGCGGTTCTCGAACAGCGCCTTGAACTTCAAAGTGCCGGTGGTGACATCAATCTGGTTATCGATACTGCTTAATACGCCACTGGCCAACTCTTTCTGGTCACCGCGATCCCAAGCTTGTACCGGCAGTTTTGCACCGCTGCGATAGCGCTCCAGTACCAGTGCGAGGTTGTTTTCCGGCAAGGTGAAGCTGACCACAATCGGCTCGGTCTGGGTAATCACCACCAAGGCAGTGGTGTCGTTGGCCGCGACCAGATTACCGACGTCCAGTTGGCGCAAGCCCACGCGGCCGCTGATCGGTGCACGAATCTTGGTGAACTCGAGGTTGAGCTTGGCATCATTGACGGCCGCCTGATTGGTCTTGACCGTGCCCTGATATTGGCTGACCAAAGCTTCGGCCGTGTCCAGCGTTTGCTTGGCGATGCTGTCCTCGGCGTAGAGACCGCGATAGCGCTGCACATCTACTTGGGCGTTTTTAAGCTGGGCCTGGTTTTGCAACAGCGTGCCTTCGGCTTGCAGCAGCGCATTCTGATAGCTGCGCGGGTCGATTTCTGCCAGCAATTCACCGGCTTTAACCATCTGCCCTTCTTTGAAGTAGACCTTGACCAACTCGCCTGCCACTCGGCTGCGCACATTGATCGTGTTCAGCGCAGTGACCGTGCCCAGCGCCTTGTAGTAGATCGGGAAATCCCCCCGAGTCACCTCTGCGACCAGAACAGGCACCGGTAACGTTGAACCACCAAAGCCCGGACGCATCGCCCCCGTGCGGCTGGTATGCCCGGCGGGTTGCGCGTTCTGGCCTTTTTTTGCAGCAGACGGCCATAGCCACCAGCTCACGCCAACAACGATCAACAAAACCAGCAGGCCAATCAGCCAGCGACGAGAAGTGCGAGAAACGGAGGATTGCATTGAGTGATCAACCAGTTGGGCGCGAGCGCTTAATTTCAGGAGCCTGAAAGATAAGCAGTGCAGACAGTTATGAAAAGACTCTTTACCGGCTATTTACGTTATAGCGCGTCAAAGACCTGCTTTACATTCACGACAAGGGCTTGCCCGGACTTTGATCTGTTTAGTTTCCAACACCAACACTCAACCTCAAATAATCCAGACTTAGGGCAGCCCTTGCTTCAATTGTGCCGCGCAGAGTGTCTAGAACCTGTGTGACATTACGTAGGCCGGTTTGATTATTTGATCTTTACGGGCAATAAAAAACGGCCTGGCATTCAATGCCAGGCCGTTTTCGGTGGTGCTGTACGACTTACTTCAAAACAGCCAGAGCTGCTTCGTAGTTAGGCTCTTCAGCGATTTCTTTAACCAGTTCGCTGTGCAGCACGGTGTCGTTTTCGTCCAGTACAACCACTGCGCGAGCAGTCAGGCCTTTGAGCGGGCCATCAGCGATTGCCACACCGTAGTTCTTGATGAACTCGGCACCGCGCAGAGTCGAGAGGTTTTGGACGTTTTCCAGACCTTCGGCACCGCAGAAACGCGCTTGGGCGAATGGCAGGTCAGCCGAAATGCACAGCACCACGGTGTTGGCAACGTCGTTGGCTTGTTTGTTGAACGTACGTACCGACGTTGCGCAGGTCGGGGTGTCAACGCTTGGGAAGATGTTCAGCACTTTACGCTTACCGGCAAAATCGGCCAGCGTTACATCGGACAAATTACCGGCAACCAGCGAAAACGCTGGCGCTTTGGAACCTACTGCAGGCAGCACGCCGTCGACTTGAACAGGGTTGCCTTTAAGCGTCACTTGAGCCATGAACGATGTCCTTTTTAACTGTTTTTGAAGAGCCGGAAGTTAAACACGAAACGCGCACACGACCTATGCCCGGAACATAAATTGTCATGCCGGGTGTGACAAAAAGAGGATCCCGGCATTGCCAAAGGGATCACGCCGCGTGCCGGGGCTCTTCTAATCCTTGACCTTCTGAAATGACTGGCGCATGTCCGACGCCCAGCCATCGATCACTGCTTTCACGTCATCTGCCTTCATCACCTGGCTGGCGTTGCTCAGCGGTTTGCCCGTGCCTTTGCGCACCACCTGAGCAATAACATGCTGATCTTTCCCGTCGATAAAAACGGCCTCGGTAGACAACTGGGTTTCCTGATCGCGGATCCCCGAAGCCGTCGTCACCGCTGCCGCCACCAGAGCGACCGGGATGTACTCATAAGGTGCCAGGCTTTCAGTTTGACTGCTGACGGCTGTAATCGCCGGGCGTACCACAATCACCCCCGGGCCTGGCGCGCTGGCCAACGGCAGCACTTTACTGATCTCTCGTTTGAGCGCCTGATCGTAGTAGGCCGTAATCGCGTTCAACGTGCTCTGCGGAATTTTCTCGGTAGGTTTTGGCGCCGGATAGAGCTGGCTCGGTTCTATGTACACGCTGGTGTATTGGTCGACCTTGATCGAGGGATCAACCCAGCGCATGACCTCAGCCCCCGAAGGCGACCGGGCTTCTTTAAGTCGGCTGTAATCTTTTAAAAAGCCGGAGTATTCATCCGGTTGCTGAACCTTGCTGGCGCATCCGGCCAGTACCAGCGTAGCGAGGCATAACGTACCGATCATCAACCCAGGTTTCATGGTGAAACTCCTGTATGAGACGCAACCGTTTGAACATGGAGTTGTAGGTATAGCCAATCCTCCACAGATTGCTTTTATCGCGATTAAATCTCCTGATCGGTTGCACAACGACCTTGTTCGGCGGCATTCTGCCACTTATCGTTTAAAGAACTTTTGCTCGGCGACGTACTCCATCTGTACAGCCATTAATACCTTTGAGACAGAGACGCTCATGACTTCCAAGCTGGAACAACTCAAGCAGTTCACCACCGTGGTCGCAGACACCGGCGACCTCGACGCGATTACCCGCCTCAAACCCGTTGATGCCACCACCAACCCTTCCCTGCTGCTCAAGGCCGCAGCCCTGCCGGGTTATGCCGACCTGCTGAAAAACGCAATTACCCACGCCAAAGGTGATGTTGGCCTGGCCTGCGATCTTTTCGCGGTGTCGGTGGGTAGCGGTATCTTGAAGGTCATTCCGGGCCGTATCTCCACCGAAGTCGATGCGCGCCTGTCGTTTGACGAGCCAGCCCTGCTGCAAAAAGCCAATCAATTAATCGAGCTGTATGATAAGGCCGGCGTAAGCCGCGACCGCGTACTGATCAAGCTGGCGTCGACTTGGGAAGGCATCCGTGCTGCCGAGAAGCTGGAAAAAGCCGGTATCCAGACCAACCTGACCCTGCTGTTCTCGTTTGCCCAAGCCGCAGCCTGTGCCGATGCCGGGGTGTTTTTGATCTCGCCGTTCGTGGGCCGCATCTACGACTGGTACAAGAAGTCCACCGGTATTGATTACACCGGCTCAGATGATCCGGGCGTGCAGTCGGTAACCCGCATCTACAACTACTACAAGGCCAATGACTACAAAACCGTGGTCATGGGCGCGAGCTTTCGCAACACCAACCAGATCGAGCAACTGGCAGGCTGCGACCGCCTGACCATCAGCCCGGACCTGCTGGAAAAACTGGCGCAGGATGACGGCGCACTGGCGCGCAAACTCAGCCCCGGCGCGACCGGCGAGCCGCGTTTGACCCTCAACGAAGCGCAATTTCGCTGGGCCTCGAACGAAGACGCCATGGCCACTGAAAAACTGGCCGAAGGCATCCGCCAATTCGCCCGCGACCAGGAAAAACTTGAAGCCCTGCTGTCAGGTAAATAACGGCTGACACCCCCCTTCTGTTGGCGCGTCTCGCGATCTTTTGGCCATAACAAAGATCGCTAGGCGCGTTGGCCCTTTACCAAGAGCCATAAGGCACCCCATATTTTTCGATGTAGGCTTTTGTTTCTGGTTTTAAGGGCAAGGCATAATTGCCACCAGACCGACCTCCATCAGGTCCTTCCTTAACGACTTCGCCCTGAACCCTGGCCACTTCGATTGGGCTGACGCAAGGGCCTGAAATCCATACCTTGGCAATACCGCCGGGGGCCAGCCCTACGGTCACGCCTTTGCGGTAATCAGTAATCCATTTGGCATCGAACTCGCAAAAAGCTTTTTCAGGCTTGATCATGGCCTGCTGAATGGCTTCGGGGATCACGATGTAAGCCTCGTAGGTTTGTGGCTCTACCAATGATTGCCAGCGCACATAAATCAGGCGTGGTACAGCAGCCCCGTAAACATATTTACCTTTACCCCAACCGGGATAGCTGGGCCAACCGCGAGGATTACCTTTGAGGTTTTTAGGAGTCTGGATAGCGGCCACTCCACTCATGGCTCGTTTGAATACACGGTCTCGCACATCCACCGCATCTGCGGTTTCGATCCACACTTCCATATAGTTGGGAGCGAACAGTCCAAGCCGCCAGCCATCATAGGGCAGCCCATTGCTGCCCTTGGCGCAGCCAGCCATTAACCCAAACACAGCGCACACCCATAGCAGCTTGAATCTATTCATTGGGATGTACTGCACGTGTGCGGCGGATTTTACCAAGAGCCATACGGCACCCCGTATTTTTCGATGTAGGCTTTTGTTTCTGGTTTTAAGGGCAAGGCATAATTGCCACCAGACCGACCTCCATCAGGTCCTTCCTTAACGACTTCGCCCTGAACCCTGGCCACTTCGATTGGGCTGACGCAAGGGCCTGAAATCCATACCTTGGCAATACCGCCGGGGGCCAGCCCTACGGTCACGCCTTTGCGGTAATCAGTAATCCATTTGGCATCGAACTCGCAAAAAGCTTTTTCAGGCTTGATCATGGCCTGCTGAATGGCTTCGGGGATCACGATGTAAGCCTCGTAGGTTTGTGGCTCTACCAATGATTGCCAGCGCACATAAATCAGGCGTGGTACCGCAGCCCCGTAAACATACTTGCCGGCGCCCCAACCGGGGTAGCTGGGCCACCCGCGTGGGTTGCCCTTGAGGTTTTTAGGGGTCTGGATAGAGGCACCTCCGCTCATGGCTCGCTTGAATACACGATCCCGCACATCTACCGCGTCTGCGGTTTCGATCCATACTTGCATGTAGTTGGGGGCAAACAGCCCAAGACGCCAACCCTTATAGGGCAACCCGTTGTTGCCCTTGACACAGCCCACCATCAACCCAAGCACACCGCACATCACAAGCAGCTTGAGTTTATTCATTGGGATGCACCGCTCTTTTACCGCCCGCAGCCGGCCGATTGATAAAGAGCACCTCAATGTCGCTGTTGTTCTTGCCGCTGGCAGCATTCCAATTGCCTGACAAGTGGATGTATTTGCGCTGTAGTAAAGCCACCTCTTCATGGGTCAGTCCGGGAAAGCTGTCGCCAACGGCGTACGCCTGAAGCTTTACAGCGATAGTGTGCAGGTCTGCCGGTAAGGCAAACGCAGAAGTGTCTGGAACCACATCAAATGGAACCCCGTTTCGTATTCCCAGCTCGCGCATGGCCCGCAAGTAAATCAGTGACAACTGACCATGCACTTGCCGTTCACTGCGTAGGGAGGCATACACGCGTTTCTCGGCAAACATGTCACGGCGTTTGTTGTAAGGCAGAACCACCGCCCATGTGTCGATACTCCAGCGCTGCAGATAGGGCTCCATGTCCGGCAGCATAACCTCCATCAACTGCCGGGCTCGGTCATAAGCGACCGTGGAGGTTTCTGGCATGTCGACAGGTACCTGACTGCTCTGGGGTTTACTCAGCAGCACTTTTTCAGTGGCCAAAGGCAAATAACCGCCACCAAGATCGGAGTGGACGCCGGGCAGTTCGATGTCATTGTCGGTACGAACCAGTGAGAAGTTATGACGATATTCGTGGCGCGCCACAAATTGCACCACATGGCGTGCAATGCCGGGGGCAAGGTACAGGTTAAGGCCCGGGTTACTGGCGTTGTGCGGGCTAAAGTCGCCGCTTAAAGGTGCAACCACCCCAGGCACCGTATCAAACAGGCCGATAAAGTTGAGGTTGAAATCTGTTCGGTGGCGCCATCTAAAGCCATCTGACAGGCCCTTCGTTCCCGGAGGGATTGATTGGGCGATAAGGCTTTTCGGCCCCTTCAACAAGTCATTGGCACAATGCCGTGCGGCAGCAGCGCCACGGCTGAAACCAAACAGGTCGAAGACGATTCGCCAAATTTTTATGCCGGGATTAATTTTTTGCAGCCTTCGAATCTGCTCCAAAATCAGCGCAGGCGCTTGCTCAACTCGCGCCACAATACCAGTGCTGCCTTGACCGCTGGCCTGGCTATAGCGAGAGTCAGCCTGACCGGTGACTGTACCGATGCCTTCGAGGTAGACCTTTAAAAAAGCCTCTTCCGCTTCCTGCGGCAATTGCGTATCCGCATGATCCGGATACAGCTCATAAAGCCGCGCCACATTGGTGACATCGTTGCCATAGCTGTTATCCGGCGAGTTTCCTTTACCGTCAAAGCCAAAGCTCGCGCAATGCTGACGTATATCCGCGCCTTCCTGTTCACCTATACCCAAGCTAATGGCAAGGCAACCTCGCGCCGCCTCGCTGTTGCCCTGGTTATTCCCGGTGCCATCGAAGAACAGGCCCACATGCAGGGTGATGCCGGTGTCCTCTTCGTCCTCTTCTTCCAGCTCGGGCTCAACACTGGCGGGCGCTGTTTTTTTAGGTGCCGGCGATTCGGGCCACTGAGCCAAATACTCCATGTAACTCTGCTGAGGCCCTCTGGCATCTCCCAACACTTGGCCTCTGATGTATTGGTCAGGGATCAGTCGCGGCGCAGGGCGGCACAGGCACTGGCACAAATCCCCTTCCAGCGCGGCTTGCCGCCCTCCCAGCAATTCATCATGGCGCGGGCCGCACAGCACGATAACGCCCGTGCTGCCGCACACCGGGCACTCGATGCTGTCACCTTCGCGGGCCAGAATCTGGTCGTTGATTGTCATCAGTTCCCAGCCCGTCACCACCACGCCGCCCACCGTGGTTCTGGCCCCGACGGTGATGTTCATGCGCTTCATACGCAGGCACCGGGCAAATCGTTAGCGTTGTTTTGCAATAGGGGCATGTCGGCATCCTGGTGGAGGAAGGTTGAGTGCCCGCTAACTGTCAAATTGCCAGTTAGCGGTGCCCAGCCAGTATGCCGAGGGGGTGGGGAACGGCCCTGTCAGAAGGATCCGTTTGGTTTGTAGTACGCGTAGCTTTCCGAGAATTGAGGGGGGGAATCACGCCGGTTTTTGCGTCACAAACGCGTAAGTGATGTACGGCACGCTGACTTCCCCACCGTGATTCAACACGCTGTGTGACGCGACAAACTCACGCAATTGCTGCTCCACCTTTTCCCGCTCAACAGGCGCCAGTGCCGAGATAAAGCTGGTGGAACGCACGCGATTGAAAATCACGTCTTCGACCGGCCCGTTATGAGGCTGGATGAACCGTTGCTCTTGCAGCGGCCCAAGGCCGTCATATGGAAACGCCTGACGCCAGGCGCCGGTATAGAAACGTGGCGCGTCGGCTTCCCATTGATTGACCAACGCATCGAGTTCCGCCACCCACGGTACGCTGGCATCACGCAGATTCCAGATCAGCCCCAGGCGCCCTCCTGGTTTGAGCACGCGACACATATCTTCCAGGGCTTTATGGTTGGCAAACCAGTGAAAGGCTTGTGCGCACACCACCACGTCGACACTGGCATCGGCCAACGGAATGGCTTGTACTCGGCCTTGATGCGCTTCGACCTCAGGATGGGCCTTTGACAGTTTTGCGAGCATGGCCTGGACCGGCTCTAGCACGATCACCCGTGCGCCGGTCTGCAACAGGCGCGGGGTGAATTTGCCAGTTCCGGCACCCACTTCGAGTACCGTCTGGCCAGGCTGCAGGCCCAGGGTGTCAGTCAGCCAGGTACTGACTTGGGGCGGATAATCTGGGCGCCCGCGAACATAAGTGTCAGCGCCCTGGGCATAGCCCTCAGCCGCAGCATGATGAAGGGTTGAGTCGCTCATCGTCTGGCTCCGCTTGGAATGGTTGCCCAACCATAGCCCAATCGTCCCCGCGGCGACATGAACCCCTTCTCAGAAGCTGTACTTCATCCCCAGCATCAGGTTGCGCGGATCACCATAGTAGTAGGTCGAATACAGGCCATAACCGCTGAGGTATTCGCGGTCAAAGACGTTGTTGAGGTTGACCGTGGCGCTGAGGTTTTGGCTGATGTCATAACGCGCCATCAACCCCACCACCGCGAAACTGCCTTCTTTGGCGTCGGCTTTGATCGATGAGTCCAGCTCACTGTAAGTCGAACCTTGCCAGGACACATTACCGCCCACGGTCAGGTCCTTGAGGTCACCGTCCAGTTGGTAACTGGTGGCCAGTTTGAACAACTGCTCGGGGTGGTTGCTGTTGATGCGTTTGCCGTCCTTGTCCCGTGGTTGGGCGTAGGTGTAGCCCGCCAGCAATTGCCAGCCGCGCGCCACTTCACCGGAAATCTCAGCTTCAAAGCCCTTGGTTTTAGTGCCGTCGATGGCCTTGTAGGCATCTTCGCCGTTATCGCGCACACCATCGTATTCGGCATAGTTGTCTTGCTTGATCAGGAACACGGCAAAACTGGTGTTCAGTGCACCGTCGAAATACTCCGACTTCAAGCCCGCCTCGTAGCTTTTGCCGGTCATCGGTGCGAGCACTTTATCGTTGCGATCGAAATAGCTTTGCGGGGTAAAAATCTCGGTGTAGCTGGCATAAACCGAGTGATTGGCGCTCAGATCGTAGACGATCCCCGCGTAGGGGATCGGCTTGCCGGTCTTTTTCGAATCATCGAGCGTAGGGATCGTTTGCGCAGCGTTGTAGGTCATCGTCCCTTTGCGGTCGTAGTCGACCACGCGAGCACCGAGGATGACCGACAAATCATCCGTCGGCTTAAGGCGCAAGGCGCCATAGAGCGCCGATTCCTTGGTCTTGTAGCGCTGTTTCAAGCCTTGGCTCAATTCAGCAGGGCCCGGACGCGGCGCATCGTTGTTCCAGTTCTGGTAATTGATGGTCAGGTCGTCAGCATTCTCGGCCAGGTAGTCGGTGCGGCGATTACTGATATTGGCACCCAGCACCAATTCATGGCTGCGCCCCAACAACTCAAAGGGCCCGGTGGCATAGGCGTCCAGCGTATCGGTGTTGATCTCGAAGGTTTTGGTGCCGCTCATGAACTGCGCTTCACCCGTGGTTTTGTCCGGGAACGGTCCCCAGCCCACGATATTGCCCTGCAACTGGTCGGTGTTGCCCTTCCAGTGGCTGGCTTCGACTTTCAACAGCCAATCATTATCGAAGCGCTGCTCGACCCCGGCGAAATACTTGGTGCTTTTACTGTCGGCATACGCCCACTTGGCGGCCGGGTTCATGGAGCGCTTGAAGTGGGTTCGGCTGCCATCGCTGTAGTACAGCGGCAACTGGCCAAAACTTGAGCCATTGGAGTTGATTTTTTGATAGTCGATACCGGCATACAGCGTCGTATCGTCGGTCAGATCAGCCTCAGCGATGCCATAGAACACATCTTTGATGGACGAATACCGGTCGATAAAGGAGCGCCCGTCTTCATGGGCGGCCACCACGCGCCCGCGCACCGCGCCGTTTTCAGTCAAGGGGCCCGACAGGTCCAGTTCACTGCGATAGCGGTCCCACGAGCCACCGCTGCCCGACACATAGCCCTGGAAGTCTTTGGTCGGGCGTTTGCGCACCAGATTCACCGCCCCCGACGGGCTGCCCACGCCGCTCATCAAACCGGTGGAACCGCGCACCACCTCTACCCGGTCGTAAATGGCCATGTCGCGCATGCCCAGACCGTTGGTATTGGTAGTGAAGTCCGAGGTCGGTACGCCGTCGTACTGGAAGTTATCCAGGGTAAAGCCGCGGGAGTAGAAGTTGTAACGTTCGCTGTCATCGTGCATCACGGTAATGCCCGGCGTTTGCTCCATCACTTGGGCAATGCTGCCCAGCCCTTGATCGGTCATTTGCTGACGGGTAATGACCGTGACTGACTGCGGTGTTTCACGCAGCGAAAGCGGCAATTTGGTTGCCGTACTGGTTTCGCCCGTGGTGTAGGAATTGCTGCCTTCGGTTGTCCCGCCCAATGCCACGCCGGTCACACTGGTGGCCTGTAGTTGTAACTTGCCGTCTGCGCTGCCAGAGGTCAGCGGGTACAGCGTCCACACCCCGTTGGCCCCTTCGGTGGCGGTCAGACCGCTGCCTTTGAGCAATTGCTGCAACGCTTGCGGCACCTCAAAACGGCCCTTGAGCGCTGGCGCCTGTTTGTTCTGTACCAGTGCCGGGTCGTAAGGCAGCGAAATATTGGCCTGCTGGGCAAAGCGGTTAAGCGCGTCTTCCAGCGTACTGGCCGGCACATCGAAACTGCGTTGCGCACTGACCGATGCGGCCACCGTCATCGAAAACGGTTGCACGGCTGCCAGCACAGCACCGCCCAGCAAGACCGCCTGCAGGGCAATGGCCAAGCGGCTACGCGCGGGCAAGAAAAGAGGTTGAACGGCAGCGGACATGGGTTTTGCTCCTGCAATTAAAAGGTCTTATGCCTAGTTGTCGAAGGACGCGAAAAAACCCGCAAAGAAATTTGATAATTATTCGTATTGACCTGGACGCGAGCTTGCCTCGCGATCTTTTGATCTTGGCTAAACCGCCACAATCCGCGTCCAGAACCGCGTTCTGCGCTCGATGCGCACCGCCAGCGTCTGGCTCAAGCCCTGCAATGCCTGGTCGATATGCTCGAGTTGAAATACCCCGGACACGCGCAAATCACTGACCGCAGAATCACACAACAACCAGCCCTGGCGATAACGCGACAGTTCGGCCGCCAAGTCTTCCAGGCGCATGTTTTTCGCCACCAGCGCCCCGCTCGTCCAACTGCTGACGTTCAAGGCCGAGGAGGTTTGCAAACGGGCCGATTGCCCATCGATCACATATTCCTTGCCCGCCGGCACCCACACCGGCTGCGCCACCGGCAGATGGATAGCCACCACGCCCTCTTCAACCATCAGCCGGGTACGGCCAGATTCCTGGCGCACATCAAAGGCGGTGCCAATGGCCTGTAACCGCGCCTCACGGGTGTGCACCCAAAACGGTCGGCGCCCGGTCGAGGCGTCAGGGTCATTGCCGGTACGGATAAAAATCTCGCCGTCACGCAACACAATCAAGCGCTGTTGCTCGTTGAAGACAACGTCCGCAGCGCTGTCTGTATTAAGTTGCAGGCGCGTGCCATCGGCCAGATTAAACACGCGGCGCTCGCCCACGGAGGTGGCATAGTCAGCGCCAAAAGTGCGCCACGGTTGCTGTTGCCACACCAGCGCTCCCGCCCCGGTGCCCAGCACGCCTAGCCCAAGGACCTTGAGCGCCTGACGCCGTGAGCGCAGCCGACCGCTGCCACTTAAGGTGTCCAGCGCTACCCGCCCCGACAAGGCTGACGCCTGGCGAAAAGTCGACTCGGTCACTTGCAGGGCTTGCCAGGCCGCCTCATGGCTGACATGGGCGGCGCGCCATTGCTGGCAGGCTGCATGCACCTGCGGATCCGCAGCCCCGGACTGGGTTTTCACCAGCCAGTTGATGGCCGCATCCAGCACCTCGGATGAAAACTCGACAGAACCCGACATGGCGCCGCTACCCCCGCTCACAAGGCCGTGCGCGCCAGGAAGCAATGACGAATCGCCGTCGCCATGTACTTCTCGACCGAACTCACGCTCACCTCCAACCGCTCGGCAATCGCCTGATAGCCAAGGCCTTCGAGCCGTGACAGCAAAAAAGCAGTGCGTACGTTGGGTTTCAGGCCATCGAGCAAGGCATCGATACGGGTCAGGGTTTCCAGCAGGATCAAGCGTTCTTCCGGTGACGGCATGTCCTGTTCAGGCACGTGTGCAAGCGCCTGCAAATAAGCCTGCTCCACCTGCTGACGACGATAACGGTCAATCATCAAGCCTTTGGCAATGCTGCTCAGCCAGGCGCGCGGTTCACGCAACTGCGCTACCTGCTCCGGTTTGCCGAGTACATAAAGGAAAGTGTCCTGCGCCATGTCGTCCGCATTCTCGGCATTGCGCAACCGCCGTCGCAGCCAATTGACCAGCCAGTGGTGATGGTCGCTATACAGGTCGCGGACGTCGGTGTGCAGCAGCGATGAGTTGGACGGTGATGACGACACAAGAGCCCTCGATGCACACTGGAAATAAAATGCGAATAGGAATTTGTCGCAATAGTATTCAGAGTGCAGCCCAGACTCAAGCGTTGCACGACAACAGACGATCAATCAGTGGCCTGTCGCTGCGCAGAACGGCAGCGACAGGCCCTGGATCAAGGGATAAGCGAGTAGACCAGCGACGAAATCGCCACCAGGCCGACCACGGTGACAAACACGTTAGAGATTTTGCCCGCATGCTGACGCATGCTCGGCACACGGCGAATCGCGTACATCGGCATCAGGAACAGGATGGCCGCAATCACCGGGCCGCCGAAGCTTTCGATCATGCGTAAAATGCTTGGGTTGAGGGTCGCAACCGCCCAGCACACCAGCAGCATGAAGGCCGCCGTCAGGCGCTCCAGGGTTTTGCCCGCAGGACGCTTGCCGGTCTTCAGGATCAGCCCTTTCAGGCCCTCATTGGCACCGATGTAGTGGCCCAGGAAAGACTTGGCAATCGCTACAAACGCAATCAGCGGCGCGGCAAAGGCGATGGTCGGATTGCTGAAGTGGTTGGCCAGATAAGACAGAATCGACAGGTTCTGCGCCTTGGCTTCAGCCAGTTGTTCAGGGGACAGCGTGAGCACGCAACTGAACACGAAGAACAGCACCATCACCACCATCAGCAGGTGCGCGCGCGACAAGATCTGCGAGCTGCGCTCATCCGCGCTGGCGCCATAGCGGCGCTTTTGATCAACGGCAAATGCCGAGATGATCGGTGAGTGGTTAAACGAGAACACCATCACCGGGATCGCCAGCCACAGGGTGTGCAGCAAGGCCGATGGCTCCGGCAGGGTGCTGGCCGTGGCCAGAATGCCGCCGTTCCAGTGCGGGATCAAAAACACTGCCAGAAACAGCAACGCAGCAATGAACGGGTAGACCATCATGCTCATGGCCTTGACGATCACTTGTTCGCCGCAGCGCACTACCGTCAGCAGGCCGAGGATCAGCACTAACGACAAAATGACCCGGGGCGGCGGCGTGATGTGCAACTGATTGAGCATGAAGCTGCCGACCGTGTTGGTCAGCGCCACGCTGTAGATCAGCAGAATCGGGAAAATCGCCAGAAAGTACAGCAGCGTGATCAACGCTCCGGCCGTCAGCCCGAAGTGTTCTTCCACCACGTCAGTGATGTCTGAACCTTCACGACCGGACAATACAAAACGGGTCAAGCCGCGGTGCGCATAAAAGGTCATGGGGAACGCCAGCAGCGCCAGAATCAGCAGCGGCCAAAAGCCACCAATGCCTGCGTTGATGGGCAAAAACAAAGTACCTGCGCCAATGGCCGTGCCAAACAGGCCCAGCATCCAGGTAGTATCGTGGCGGTTCCAGCGACTGAGGGTCGCAGGTGTCGCGTCGTCAAAGCGTTCATCGACGCTGTTAGCCTGGTCATTCATCCGGTCAAATCTCCGCTAGCCGGTCGTTACCACGCAGCCGGGGCGGACAAAACACACCTTACGGACCACGCCCCAGCCATAAGAGGGCCGCGATTGTCCGGGATTAGACATAAGAAGCAAAGGTTTAGCTGAGGAATGGTGAAAATGATTGATCACACTAAAGCAAGACTTTGACACCTATTGATACACTATAGCCTTTCGAAACCTGCGCTCAAGGCCTGTTGCCCATGACTGTTTGTCACCGTTACACCGCATTTGCCGGACTGCTGCTGGCCCTGTCGCTGCCTGCGGCCAACGCCGACAGTTTGATGATCACCTGGCCAGGGGGTTGGGACGTGCAAGCCGTGCCGGCCGAGGCCGACACTACCGTTCAGCGCCAGCGGGCGGTGAAAAACGACGCCAATGGTGACCCGCAGATGGTCATGGAACTGACCCAGTCGACCCTCGCGCCTGAGCATCAGGTGAACATGGACGCGGTGTTGCTGGAAATGCGCAAGACCTTGCAGAAGAACTTCGCGCAAGGGGGTTATCAGAGTGCCTGTAACAAAATCCACCCCAGCACCTTGGGCGGCCTGAAAGCGCTAGAGACCACCTGCAAAATCACCCAAAACGGCAACCACGTGATCACCCAGACCCTGGTTGCAGCGACTCAGGGCCAAAGCGCTTACGCGCTCTCTTACGCAGGCCCGGCTGACGGATACAAAGCCAACGAGGCTGAAGTCCAGGGGATCCGCGCCAGCTTGCGATTGGGCCAGACCCAACAGTGACCTGTAGCCGCTGCCGCAGGCTGCGACGGGCTGCGTAGCGGCCCTGCTTTTAAAGCGAAGGTCCTTCGGCCCTTATCGCAGCCTGCGGCAGCGGCTACAGGTTGATCATTTACGGAATCAGCACCACTTTGGTGCTCGCCCCGGCGTTGACTTCAGCGTAGCTGACCAGCCCTTGCACCAGCGGAGCTTGTTCAAGGTCGCGGGGCGCGGGCAGTAAGCCTTCATCGAAGTACTGGCCAAATTGATTGAGCATGCGTGCGCACTCGGTGCTGCTATATAGCAGGCTGTTGACGCCAATCAGTGAGCCGCCTTTGCGGTACAGCGCCAGCGCAGGTAATTGCACGTGCCCGTCCAGCGGCGCGGCAATAATGGCCAGCCGACCAAACACCGTCAGCGCTGGCACCGCGGCCGGCAACCAGTGCCCAGTGGTGTCAAAAATCACGTCCGCGCCCCCGGCAAACACCGCATTGACCTCGCCCGCCAATGCTTCGGGCTGTTCAAGCACGATCACTTCATAGCCCTGCTCACGCAGCACTCGCGCCTGCTCGGGGCGACGCACGGCAGCCAACACCTGCGCACCCAGTACGTTTGCCAGGCCCAAGGTGGCCGAGCCCACCGCGCCATTGGCGCCGATCACCAGCAAACGCGTACCGGCCACTACGCCACTGCGCTGCAAGGCATCCCAGGCCGTGGTGTAAGGCACGCCCATGCTGGCGGCCTGTACAAAGCTCAATGTCTCAGGTTGGTGCGCGACGCCACTGGCGGGCAGGGTCAAATACTGGGCGTGGGAACCATCACGGTTAAACCCCAGGTCCTTGCCGGTGCCCCAGACCTTCTGCCCAATTAAGGCTTTGGGCCCCTCAACAACGACACCGGCAAAATCGCGCCCCGGAATCCGCGGCAAGGTGGTGTAAGGGAAACGCCCCAGCACGTTCTTGACATCGCTGGGGTTCAAACCGGCGGCCTTGACCTGCACCAGTACCTGGTCAGCAGTTGGCGTCGGGGTGGGCACGTCGACCACCTGCAAAGCGGCCAGATCACCGGTTTTGGAAAATTGCAGCGCCTTCATGTTCTAGCCTCCAGATCAGTGAGATGGCCATGAGTCTATGACCGGCAAACGCCGCGCATCGGTCAAACCCTTCTGTCTGTCGGCCAGATTCAAGCGTCTGGCAGGTGGCCCTGCCCATATAAAGACGGCGTAACACCCAGCTCGCGGCGGAACATGTCGCTGAAGCTGCTCGGTGAATACCCCAGCGAACGGGCGATCTGGCTCACCGACACCCCCTGGATCAGCTCCGCCGCCGCCGTGGCCAACTGCACCTGGCGCCGCCATTGCGCAAAGCCCATGCCCAGCTCCGTCTGAAACAACCGTGCCAAAGTACGCACGCTGGCCCCGGCATGGTCGGCATGTTGTTCAAAGGCGATGTCCAGCGTGGGGTTGGCCATCACCGATTGGCACAGATTGAGCAGCCGCCGATCCGCAGCGTCAGGCATCGGCACCTTGAGCAGCGTGCGCCGGGCGCGCTGCAGCTCAAGTAAGGTCAGATTGAGCAACGCGTCGGTGTAGGCCGGTGGCGCATCGGGCTGATCCACCAGGTTGATGATCAACTCGCGCAACAGCCGCCCGACTTCCAGCACTTGCACGCTAGGGTCGAGCGTGCTCGCTGTGGCCTGGGGCAAATACAGATTGCGCATCTGTAAATCCGACACCACGCGAATCCCGTGGGGCACGCCGGGTGGCAGCCAGACCGCCCGCTGTGGCGGCACCGCCAAGGCTTCATCCGGGGTATCAACCCACATCACGCCGGTCATGGCATACAACAACTGACCCCATTCATGCTGATGCGGCTCAATGTACAAACCACGCGGGTAGGTGCGCGCCAGCGGCTTTACCGGCACGGCGGGGTCAGTCAAATCAGGCGGGGCAGCAAGAGCCATAAGCAGTTCACGTCAGAAAAGTGAGTGGGCATGTTACATCAGCGTGTTTGTGCCTAAAGTGTCGGCACCTGACAAAACTGTCATCTGAACATCAGTTGCCTGACAGCCCGCACCGTCCAGGCTGAGTTATTTCATCAAGAGGTTATCAATGAAGAACCCGTTACGTATTTTTGCGCTTTCCACACTCTTTATTACGTCATTCGCCAACGCTGCTGAACAACTGACCATGGACGTACACCGCGATGCCAACTGCGGTTGCTGCAAGGCCTGGATCTCGCACCTGCAAGCCAATGGCATCAAGGTCAATGACCACGTTGAAGACGACATGAGCCGCGTCAAACACGCGCTCGGTGTACAACCACGGCTGGCTTCGTGCCACACCGGGGTGATCAACGGTAAATTCGTTGAAGGTCACGTGCCGGCCGAACAGGTGATTGCCCTGGGCAAGCGTCATGATTTGAAAGGTATTGCGGTTCCGGGCATGCCTATGGGCTCGCCAGGCATGGAAATGGGCGATCGCAAAGACGCTTTCCAGGTGATTGGCTTGCGCAACGACGGCCGTGATGAAGTGGTTGCCGAATACCCGTAACCCCCACATAAGCCTGCAGGAGCGAGCGCGGTTTTTTGAGCTCTAAAGCTCGCTCCTGCTGTTTGTCTGAAAATTCCTCATTACCCAATATTCTTGCAATCTCGCCTAGCCCCTTGCGGCATCTCTCCTACACTCATCGCTGTCGTGTATACGACACGCGACGTCGTTTTAAACAAAGCGAACCTTCTACCCCTCTGACAGGTCAACCTGATACAGGGCTGCCTGCTTGGTGCATTCCTTGCAGCACTTTTTTCACCTTCTGCGCCTTTGGCCAAGGTGACCTTTATCAATCTGAAAGCGGAGGCTGACTGGCCCCAAGGCCGATAGCAGCTCAAATAAGTACAACGGGAGAGAGTCATGATCAGTGCTGCTGCTCCACATCAAGACGAACGGCTAAATCCGCCAGCGGCGTCTTCGATCACGCTCTCCGGGTTGGCACCTGCGGGTAAGGCTGTACCGCCAGTGGTGAATACCAACCCCAATAAAAAGAAAGTCCTGTTCGTGACCTCCGAACTGGCAGACCTGGTCAAAACCGGTGGCCTGGGCGATGTCTCAGCCGCCCTGCCCCGGGCCATGCGCCATTTGCACGATGTGCGGGTGTTGATCCCCGGCTATCGGCAAGTGCTGCACAGCGATAACCCGATCCACATCATTGGTGAACTCGGCGGTCATGCCGCGCTGCCACCGTGCAAAATCGGGCGTATGGACCTCGCAGACGGCTTGGTCATCTATGTGCTGATTTGCCCGGAACTGTACGAGCGCGAGGGCACGCCCTACGGCGCCAATAATGGCCGTGACTGGCCCGACAATCACATCCGTTTTGCCCGCCTGGGCCTGGCCGCCGCTGATATCGCCGCCAACCTGGCGCAGATCCACTGGCAGCCCGATTTGGTGCACGCCCACGATTGGCCAGCCGGCCTGGCCCCGGCTTATATGCACTGGCGCGGCCAACGCACGCCCACGCTGTTTACCATTCACAACCTGGCCTACCAAGGCGTATTCAGCCGTGCGTGCTGCCCGGAATTGGGCATCCCACCCCATGCCCTGCAACAGGACGGCATGGAGTTTTACGGCAAGCTGTCGTATCTCAAGGCAGGCATGGCGTATGCCAGCCACATCACCACTGTCAGCGCGACCTATGCTCAGGAAATCACTACCCCGGCCTTTGGCTGCGGGCTGGATGGCTTTTTGGCCAGCAAGACCCAGCAAGGTTTGCTCAGCGGCATCCCCAACGGCATCGACGACACGTGGGAAGCCTCGACCGATCCGCATCTCGTCGCGCCGTTCAGCATCGGTGACTGGGAAGGCCGGGCGGTCAATACCGCTTACGTGCGCGACTTGTTTGGCCTGCAACCGTCTGCCGGGCCTTTGTTCGCCGTGGTGTCGCGGCTGGTCTATCAAAAGGGCCTGGACCTGACGGAAGCCGTGGCCGATTTCATCGTCGCCTCGGGCGGGCAGATCTGCATCATTGGTCGCGGCGAGCCCGAAGAAGAACAGGCCATGCGTGAACTGGGGCTGCGCTTTCCAGGGCAAATCGGCGTACGCATCGGCTTCAACGAGGCCGACGCCCGACGCATGTTCGCCGGCAGTGACTTTTTATTGATGCCCTCGCGCTATGAGCCCTGCGGCCTGAGCCAGATGTACGCGCAACGCTTTGGTTCGCTGCCGGTGGCGCGCAATACCGGCGGTTTGGCCGACACCATTGAAAATGGCGTCACCGGCTTTTTGTTCGATGAGTCCACCGTCGAAAGCTACACCGAGGCCCTGACCCGCGCCTTCAAGGTCTTTGCCTTCCCCGAGCTGATGAACGCCATGCGTTGCCGTGCAATGGCGGCACCGTTCAATTGGTGCAACGCCGTGGAGCCCTACGCCGAGCTTTATGAACGCCTGGTGGCGCAGTCCATGGTGCGTACCAGCAAGTTTTAGCACCGCAACACCCTGATTTGCACGACGTTCGATAGCCACTCGCCAGACTTCAAGGGAGCCCGCCAATGAGCGAAGCGCAATTGGAAATACTCGCCGGCCGAGCCGGACTGGCCGTTGACTGGATTGATGCCAACGGCCAACCGCAAAGGGTTACACAACCGGTGCTGGAAGCCATTCTGGCCGGTTTGGGGCTGCCAGCCGACAGCCCTGAGGCCATTGAAACCAGCTTGCTCAACTTGCAGCTGGAGCAACAAAACAAACGTTTGCCGCCTTTGCTCACCGCTGACGTGGGCAAGGCGCTGGACCTGTCGCGGTATTTCCACGCCCACAGCCATTGCACGGTGTACCTGGAAAACGGCGGCTCCCTGCCCATCCAGCTGGACGCCGATGCCATGCTGCCGGGCATGATTCCTGTCGGTTATCACCGGGTGCAGGGCGAGGAACAGCTCTTTACCTTGGCCGTGGCACCGGCCAAATGCTTCAGCATTGCCGATGCCCTGCAACAGTCAACGCCCAGAACCTGGGGCTTGAGCGTGCAGCTGTATTCATTGCGCCGCGCCGGTGATGGCGGTTTCGGCGATACCCGGGCGCTTGAAGTGCTGCTCCAGGCCGCCGGGGAACGGGGTGCCGACGCATTGGCCATCAGCCCGCTGCATGCCATGTTCAGCAGCGCGCCGAAACACTACAGCCCGTACTCGCCCTCCAGCCGTCTGTTTCTTAACTGCCTGTACGCAACACCCGCAAGTATTCTGGGCGGCGATGCCGTCGACCGGGCAATTGAAGCCACAGGGCTAAAAGACGAATTTGAGCGCCTTGAGCAGTTGCCGCTGATCGACTGGCCTGCAGCGACCCACGCCAAGCAAACGTTGCTGCGCCAGCTCTACGAAGACTTCATCAGCGAAGACTCGCCACTGCTCAGTGATTTCCAGCGCTTTCGCGACATCGGCGGCGAAGCACTGGAGAACCACTGCCGCTTCGAGGCCTTGCAAGCGGTCAGCGCCGCCGAACAGCGCAGCCTCGACTGGCGCGACTGGCCCGAGCAGCTACGCAACCCGGACAGCCCGGCCCTGCTGCGCTTTGCCGAAGAACACCAGCACCTCATCACCTACTACGCGTTCTGCCAGTGGCTGATCGCGCAAACCCTCGACCGCGCGCAAGCCACGGCGCGGGCCAGCGGCATGGCCATCGGTTTGATCGCCGACCTGGCGGTGGGCGCCGATGGCGCGGGCAGCCAGGCCTGGTGTCGCCAGGACGAACTGCTGGCGCAATTGACGGTGGGCGCCCCGCCCGACTTGCTCAACCGCGCAGGGCAAGGCTGGGGCATCTCGGCTTTCTCGCCCGAGGGCCTGAAACGCAGCGGCTTCCGCGCCTTTATCGAAATGCTGCGCGCCAACTTTGCCCATGCCGGTGGCCTGCGCATCGACCATGTACTGGGGCTGCAACGCTTGTGGGTCATCCCGCTGGGCGCCTCGCCCGATCAGGGCGCTTATTTGTATTACCCGGTGGATGACCTGCTGCGTTTGGTCGCTCTGGAGTCGGTGCGCCATCAAGCCATCGTCTTGGGTGAAGACTTGGGTACGGTCCCTGAAGGCCTGCGTGAAAAGCTCAGCGAACGGGCCATTCTCGGCATGCGCGTGTTGTTGTTCGAGCAGGACTACGGCGCGCACTTCAAGCCCATTCTGGCCTGGCCGGATGACGCCCTCGCCACCACCAGCACCCATGACCTGCCAACGCTCAACGGCTGGCTGCAAGGCCGCGACATTGACTGGAACGAGCGCCTTAACCTGATCGATCCGGTCACCGCCAATGACTGGCGGCGTAACCGCCAACGTGAATGCGAAGGGCTGGACCGCGCATTGCGCCAAGACCCGCAGAATTTTCAGGAAGAAGCCCTGGGCAACGCCCCCACGCTGGACGCGAGCATCCGTTTTCTCGGCCACACCCGCGCACCATTGGTACTGCTGCCCATCGAAGATGCATTGGGCCTGGAAGAACAGGCCAACCTGCCCGGCACCGTCAGCGGCCACCCCAACTGGTGCCGCCGCTTGCCGGGAGATTGCAACACCCTGCTGGACACCCTGGATGCAACGCGGCGCTTCGAGTTACTCGCCTGCGCACGTTTGCAGGCCCATGAACGAGACCGATAAACCGAGGAGCCATTGCCATGAGTCACGACGATAAGCGTATCCGTGAGTTTGCCTACCAGATCTGGGAGTCCGAAGGCAGGCCTGATGGCCAACATGATCGGCACTGGGAAATGGCCCGCAAGCTGGCCCAGGCCGAAGCATTGGCACCGACTAAACCGGCGCCGAAAGCGGCCAAACCCAAAGCGCCAGCCAAGCCCAAACCCCCTGCCGAGAAAAAGCCGCGGGCGCCACGTAAACCTGCGGGGTCTTGAAGCCATCGGCAGTGAACGCGATGGATTATGCACGGCGTTGAGAAACGCCTGAGTACCGGCACTTATCAAGGAGCGACCATGAGCACGAGCACGTCAGCAGCACCGCAGCCCTCACGCATTCGAGAAGGTCTGCCCTTCCCGCTGGGGGCAACCTGGGATGGACTGGGGGTCAATTTCGCGCTGTTTTCCGCCAACGCCACCAAGGTTGAACTGTGTCTGTTCGACGCTGCGGGTGAAGTCGAACTGGAACGCATCGAACTGCCCGAATACACCGACGAAACCTTCCATGGCTACCTGCCCGATGCACACCCGGGGCAGGTCTACGGCTATCGCGTGTACGGCCCGTACGATCCCGAAAACGGCCACCGTTTCAACCACCATAAATTGCTCATCGACCCCTATGCCAAGCAATTGGTGGGCGAACTCAAATGGTCCGAAGCACTGTTTGGCTACACCATCGGCCACCCGGATGCCGACCTGAGTTTTGACGAGCGCGACAGCGCGCCCTTTGTGCCCAAGTGCAAAGTCATCGACCCTGCCCACACCTGGGGCCATGACCACCGCATCAGCGTGCCGTGGGAGCGCACGATTTTCTACGAAACCCATGTACGCGGTATCAGCATGCACCACCCGGCGGTGCCCGAGGCGGTGCGCGGGACCTTTGCCGGGCTGATGGTCGATGAGGTGATCAAACATATTCGCAACCTGGGCGTGACCAGTGTCGAGCTGCTACCGATCCACGGTTTCGTCAATGATCAGCACCTGCTGCAAAAAGGCATGACCAACTACTGGGGCTACAACACCCTGAGCTTTTTCGCGCCCGACCCGCGCTACCTGGCCAGCGGCAAAATTGCCGAGTTCAAGGAAATGGTCGCGCACCTGCATGAAGCCGGGCTGGAAGTGATTCTGGACGTGGTTTACAACCACACCGCCGAGGGCAATGAACAAGGCCCGACCCTGTCCATGCGCGGCATCGACAACGCCTCTTATTACCGGCTGATGCCCGATGACAAGCGCTTCTATATCAACGATTCGGGCACCGGCAACACCCTGGACCTGAGCCACCCGTGCGTCTTGCAGATGGTCACCGACTCGCTGCGCTACTGGGCCGGCGAGATGCACGTCGATGGCTTCCGGTTCGATCTGGCTACCATTCTGGGCCGTTATCACGATGGTTTTGATGAGCGCCACAGCTTTCTGGTGGCCTGCCGCCAGGACCCGCTGCTGCGTCAGGTAAAGCTGATTGCCGAGCCGTGGGACTGCGGCCCCGGTGGCTATCAGGTCGGCGGCTTCCCGCCGGGCTGGGCTGAGTGGAATGACCGCTTTCGCGACAATGTGCGGGCGTTCTGGAAAGGCGATGAAGGGCAATTGGCCGAGTTTGCCGGGCGCATGACCGCCTCTGCCGACCTGTTCAACCGACGCGGACGCCGTCCTTATACGTCCGTCAACTTTATTACCGCCCACGACGGCTTCACCCTCAACGATCTGGTGTCGTACAACGACAAGCACAACGAAGCCAACGACGAAAACAACCAGGACGGCAGCAATAACAACCTGTCATGGAACCACGGTGTCGAAGGCCCCACCGACGACCCCGAGATCAACGCGCTGCGCCAGCGCCAGATGCGCAACTTCATGGCCACCTTGTTACTGGCCCAGGGCACGCCCATGCTGGTGGCGGGTGACGAGTTCGCCCGCACCCAGCACGGCAACAACAATGCGTATTGCCAGGACAGCGAAATCGGCTGGGTCAACTGGGAACTGGACGAGCCCGCCAAAACGCTGCTGGCCTTTGTCAAACGCCTGATCAAGCTGCGCCTGCACTACCCGATCTTGCGGCGCGGGGTGTTTCTGGTGGGTCATAGCAGCGAACAGCCCGGGGTCAAGGACGTCACCTGGCTCACCCCGGCGGGTAATGAGATGACCACCCAAGACTGGGAAGACCCGCAAAACCGTTGCCTGGGCATGCTGCTCGATGGCCGCACACAAATCTCCGGCGTACAGAAATCCGGGGCCGACGCCACCTTGCTGATCATCGTCAATGCGGGCCACGACACCCTCGACTTCAACTTGCCCGCAGTCGACCATGGGGGCAGTTGGGTGTGCAAACTCGACACCACCGACCCTGAACTCAAAAGCTCGCCCGCCCTGGCGTTCAACACGCCCTACAGCGTGACCGGCCGCTCATTGGTGCTGCTTGAACTGCAACACGCCAAGGCGTCTTAAAAACCGTCAGCCACGCCCGTGCCAGACACGTGCGTGGCTAATTACGCAAAGCTTGATAAACATCAGTCACGTCCCCATTCCTTAAGCTATAACCCTGTGATTGACATGCGGCATGCCGCCTAAAAGGACAGGAGCGACCATGACCATAGATGTAGTCGGCAACACTCGGGCGCCCATAGCCTCGGTACCCGAGACTGCCGTGCACCGAATCAAAGTACTGACCGTCAACACCCACAAGGGCTTCACCGCGTTCAACCGCCGCTTCATCCTGCCTGAGCTGCGCGAAGCAGTGCGCAGCACATCAGCGGACCTGGTGTTTTTGCAAGAAGTGCTCGGTGAGCATGAAAAACATGCCTCGCGCTATGAAGAGTGGCCGAAAACCTCGCAGTACGAATTTCTCGCCGACAGCATGTGGACCGACTTTGCCTACGGCCGCAATGCGGTGTACCCGAACGGGCATCACGGCAATGCACTGCTGTCCAAATATCCGATCAAATCGTCGCGCAACCTCGACGTTTCAATCACCGGCCCTGAACGGCGCGGCTTGCTGCATTGCGTGCTGGACGTACCGGGGCATGACAACGTGCATGCGATCTGTGTGCATTTGAGCTTGCTCGAAAGCCATCGCCAGCTACAAATCGTACTGCTTCACCAACTGCTCAAGTCCCTGCCGCCCCATGAGCCGGTGATCATTGCCGGTGATTTCAATGACTGGAAGCTGCAAGGCAATGCCGCTCTCTCGCAGCGTGATGATCTGCATGAAGTGTTTGAGCGCCATCACGGGCAATTGGCCAAGACCTATCCGGCGCGCTGGCCTTTGTTAAGGCTTGACCGGATCTACCTGCGCAATGCCACCGGGCATGAACCCATCATTCTGGGCAACAAGCCCTGGACGCACCTGTCGGACCATTTGCCGCTGGCGGTTGAAGTGCATTTGTAAACCGGGACCTACCCTCGCGATCTTTTAACAATCAAAAGATCGCGAGGCAAGCTCGCTCCTACAGAGGGCAACGCGAGTTTTTACTCAGCCCGCAGTATCAACACCCCCAACGGCGGCAGGTTCAGGGCCAGTGACACTTCCTGGCCGTGGCTCGGTTGCGGGTCTGTGTTCACGCCGCCGCCATTGCCGTAGTTGGACCCCGAATAGACCCCGGCGTCGCTGTTGATGATCTCGTGCCAGGTCCCGGCCTCGGGTACGCCCACGCGGTAGGCTTCACGGGGTACGGGGGTGAAGTTGGCGACGACCAGCACCGGCTTGCCGGCTTTGCTCCAGCGCAACCAGGCGAAGACGCTGTTGGTCGCATCGTCACCAATCAACCATTGAAACCCCTGCGGCACGTCGTCCTGCTCATGCAGCGCCGGCTCTTCGCGGTAGAGCTGGTTGAGGTCACTGACCAGTTTCTGCACACCCCGGTGTTCAGGGTATTGCAGCAAGTACCAGTCCAGTTGCTGATCATGGTTCCACTCGCGCCACTGGCCGAACTCGCAGCCCATAAACAGCAGTTTTTTGCCCGGATGCGCCCACATAAAGCTCAAGTAAGCCCGCAGGTTGGCAAACTTCTGCCAGCGGTCTCCGGGCATTTTGTCGATCAGTGAATGTTTGCCGTGTACCACTTCGTCGT
Organism: Pseudomonas sp. PS01297; assembly: GCF_029959305.1. Classification (NCBI taxonomy): domain Bacteria; kingdom Pseudomonadati; phylum Pseudomonadota; class Gammaproteobacteria; order Pseudomonadales; family Pseudomonadaceae; genus Pseudomonas; species Pseudomonas sp. PS01297. The sequence goes on along the minus strand of NZ_JASCPQ010000018.1, from coordinate 3,629 downwards.
GGGAAATCGGCAGGATGAAATGCTCGTGCCAGGCGTACACCAGGCCAAAGCTCAACTCGTTGTGGTGGTGCGCCCGATACACCGGGTCTTGCTGGATGTAATGCAGCGAGTCATGCATCCAGCCCATGTTCCATTTGTACGAGAATCCCAGGCCGCCCTGCTCGGTCCCTTGGGTAACGCCGGGCCAGGCCGTTGACTCTTCGGCAATGACCAGCGCGCCGGGGACTTCCAGCGCGACCACGTCGTTGAGGTGGCGCAAAAAGTCGATCGCTTCGAGGTTTTCCCGGCCGCCGTGAATATTCGGCACCCACTCGCCAGCCTTGCGCGAATAGTCGCGGTACAGCATCGAGGCCACCGCATCGACCCGCAAACCGTCAACGTGATAATGCTTGAGCCAGTGCAAAGCCGAAGCCAGCATAAAACCGTGCACTTCAGTGCGACCCAGGTTGTAGATCAAGGTGTTCCAGTCTTGATGGAAACCTTCACGGGGGTCGGCATATTCATACAGCGCGGTGCCGTCAAACTGCGCCAGGCCGTGGGTGTCATTGGGGAAGTGCGCGGGCACCCAATCCAGAATCACCCCGATCCCGGCCACGTGGCAGGCATTCACAAAAGCACCGAAATCTTCTGGCGAGCCGTACCGGGCGCTGGGGGCGAACTGCGACAACGGCTGATAGCCCCACGACCCGCCAAACGGGTGTTCCATGATCGGCATCAGTTCGATGTGGGTAAAACCCAACTGCTGCACGTAAGGGATCAAGCGCTCGGCCAACTCGCGCCAGCCGTACTGACGCGACACATCCCCCACGTCATCGACTTCACACTGCCACGAGCCCACGTGCAGCTCATAAATAGACAAGGCGGCGTCGGTGCGCTGATGCCGGGCACGGGCGTGCATCCAGTTAGCGTCCTGCCAGTCAATGTTCAAGGGCGCCGCCACGATGGACGCGGTGAGCGGCGGCAGTTGGGTCTGCAGCGCCATGGGATCGGCCTTTAACGGCAGGATGCCCTCGGCCCCCAGTATTTCGTATTTGTACGCTTCACCGGCCAGCAAACGCGGCACAAACAGTTCCCATACCCCGCTCGGATGGCGCAAGCGCATCGGGTGACGGCGTCCGTCCCAGCCGTTGAAATCACCGACCACCGACACCCGCCGCGCATTCGGCGCCCACACCGCGAAACGCACGCCTGGCACACCGTCAACGTGGGTCAGTTGCGCGCCCAGGCAATGGCTCAAATCACGATGATTGCCTTCTGCGAACAAATACAGATCCATCTCACCCAGCAACGGGCCAAAACTGTAGGGATCTTCACTGATTTGCTGAACATCGCCCCAATCGACTTGCAACAGATACGCCTGCGCCTGAGCAAAATGCCCCACAAACAAGCCCGGCGTTTGAGCCTGCTCAAGGCTGCCCAGCAGCGCTTGACCCTCGCGCGCCAGCACCTGAACACTCACCGCCCCAGGCAGAAACGCCCGAATAAACTGACCGCCTTTGCCATCCGCATGCGGGCCCAAGACTGAAAACGGGTCCGGATGCTCGGCCCGGACCAGTGCTTGAATGTCCGCAATCTCGGGTAACAGCGCATCCTTACCCCCACCAGCCTGTCCACTCGAACTCATGCTGCTCTCCGTACGCTAAAGGTTTCGCATGACGCTGCATGCCGCTGAACCATCCCCTGAGCTGTACCTACAACTCGCAGTCAGTTCCTAGCCTAGTCGTGGTTGGCGTATCTGTATCGCCCGGCGCTCGACCTGCGTTGGATAACACCTCGCGCCAGCGGTGTCATGGCAAAACACTTGCAACTCTTATACCCATACTGCGTGCAGGGTTACGAGCGCAACGCCAGGGTTAAAGTTCAAACCATTGGGCGGAGCCTGAAGCCCATGCCGTTGATCGGTGGCTTCAGTGCACGTGATCAAGATCAGTTCATCTGACAGGTGCCCTGCCCGTACATGTCACGCAATTCAGGACCTGAACCCGCTGCGGTAGAGTGCCGCAGCCTGCCAAAAAACCATTCTGATCTGCTTTTTATTAAGTCAGCTGAGCCTGTTATGCAAACAGTTGGCGGGGGATAGTGCCTTGGCCTGATGGAGGCTGATGAGCGAAAGACCATGAGCAGACACATTCCCGTGCAGAGACTTGAACCTGTTGCAGCGTCGCCTGGCCGCGCTGCACCGAGAAAAAACAAGCCTGCCGACGCACAGATCCACACCCGCAGTTTTACCGGGCTGTTCCGTTCGATTCGAATCGCGGGCAGCGGCTTTTTGTTTTTACTGTTTTTCGGCACGGTCTGGTTGCATTGGGATGGCCGTCAGGCGGTGCTTTGGGACTTGTCCGAGAGCAAGTTCCATATTTTCGGCGCGACGTTCTGGCCGCAGGATTTCATCTTGCTGTCAGCGCTGTTGATCATCGCGGCCTTTGGCCTGTTTGCGATCACGGTGTTTGCAGGCCGGGTGTGGTGCGGCTACACCTGCCCGCAAAGCATCTGGACTTGGCTGTTTATGTGGTGCGAAAAAATCACAGAAGGCGACCGAAACCAACGCATCAAACTGCAGGCCGCGCCCTGGCGCATCAACAAGATTGCCCGGCGCACGGCTAAACACGCACTGTGGCTGGCGATCAGTGTGATGACCGCGCTGACCTTCGTCGGCTATTTCACCCCCATCCGGCCGCTGGCCACCGAGTTGCTGACCCTGGAAATAGCCGGCATCAGTTTGTTCTGGGTGGTGTTTTTTAGCGGTGCCACTTACCTCAGCGCCGGCTGGTTGCGTGAAGCGGTGTGCATGCACATGTGCCCGTATGCACGCTTTCAGAGCGTGATGTTTGATAAAGACACCCTGGCAATTGCCTATGACGCCCGCCGTGGCGAGAGCCGAGGCCCGCGCAAACGCGGGGTTGAACCGGCGCAGGCCGGGCTCGGCGACTGCATTGATTGCACAATGTGCGTGCAAGTGTGCCCGACCGGGATCGATATCCGCGACGGCTTGCAGATGGAATGCATTGGCTGCGCCGCCTGTGTCGATGCCTGTGATTCGGTGATGGACAAAATGGGCTATGCCCGCGGCCTGGTGCGTTACACCTCTGAACATGAATTGCAGGGCGGCAAAACCCACCTGCTGCGGCCCCGGCTGATTGGCTACGCTGCGGTGCTGGTGGTCATGATCGGCGCCTTGGTCATTGCCTTGAATCAACGTTCGATGGTGTCACTGGACGTGATCAAAGACCGGGGCTTGTTCCGCGAGAACAGCCTGGGCCAGATCGAGAACATTTACAGCCTCAAGATCATCAACAAAACCCAGCAGCCACAGCACTACCGGGTGGCGCTGCAACAGGGCGATGACTTCCAGTTAAACGGCAAAACCGAGCTGACCCTGGCCCCCGGTGAGATTGCTGAAGTGCCCGTGTCTGTCGCGTTATTGGCCGAACGACCAAAAAGCAGCTCGCAGACCCTTGAGTTTGTGGTCACCGACACCGCAGACCCCGGCGTGCGCAGCGTGGCCCAAAGCCGGTTTGTTGCACCGATAAATCGTTAAATAACACATTCTCCTGTGGGAGCGGGCTTGCTCGCGATAGCATCGACGCGGTCATTCCGGCAAACCGCGTCGTTAACATCGCGAGCAAGCC